>CAZHJV010000022.1:4848-20422 GCA_964533525.1 uncultured Methanomassiliicoccales archaeon
CAATGGATGTAGCATCCATCCACTGAACGGACGTTATCATCCATGCGCTGCACAAAAAGAAGAACCTTCCAACGAATCAGATGGAACAGACTAAAATTCCCGCCCAGTCCGTTGCGAGGTCAATAGCGTACTCAATAGTATACCTAATAGTATACTTCAACGGGAAATTATTCTGAATCCAGGTAATTCCCGTCGGCGGACGACTGCTTCACGAAATGCGCTGTTCCGATGCAACCCGATCCAGACCTCACGCATTCTTTCTGACGATCGGCCTTGCAGGATTTCCGACCACGACTGTATTGTCTGGCACATCATGCGTGACCACCGCTCCGGCGCCAACTATACAGTTGTTCCCGATCGTTATTCCGGGAAGGACGATGGCCCCCGCACCGAACCAGCATCCGTTTCCGATACGGATCGGCTTCCCTCCCGTGCTGAAGTTCTTTCTGTCGGCGGAATCCATCGGATGATGGGCTGTCACGATCAGGCACCCGGGGCCGATGAGGCAGTCGTCTCCGATGGAGATCTCGGCCGTATCCAGGAAAACACACCCGTAGTTGACGATGATGTTCCTTCCGAACTTTATGTTGTATCCGAGGTCGCAGCGGAACGGGGATTTGACACAGACCGACGGATCGGTCTCATAACCGACGAGTTCGGAAAGTGCGGCGGTGAGCTCCTCGTACCTGTTCCCCGGGATCGAATTGAATCTGTAGAGTCTTTCCGCACAGAGGTTCACATCGCGGAGATAATCTCCGTAATCATCATCCTCGTTGCTGACCCATCCGCCCTGTGCGACACGTTCCTTCCACCCGGACATAAGCATACAACGTCCTGGCCGTTGATTAACCTGCGCATCGTCTGGCACATTCGGATTCCGGCACCGCGGACTGTTCCGGCCGCGGCCTGCGGGAGACTGAAAAACGTTCTCCGCAGCATCGGATCGGGGTTTCCGTCCGATCCGTTACAGGAACAAAAAAAGGTTGCGGGCCCAGGATCCCCGGACCCGCAGGGTCCGTCAGAGCATGCTGAGGACCAGGTCCGAGTATTCCACGGGATTGCCGACGGGCTGACCTGCCATGAGGCACGCCTGTCCGTACATGATCTTCACGATCTTCTTCGCCTTCTCGGGATCCTCTTTGTACGACGCGTTCAGGGATCCGAAGGCGGCCGAGTCCGAATTCAGTTCCAGGACCCTTGCGGCCTTGACGCCGGTGCCCGCCTGCCCGGGCATCTCCTTGAAGTACTTCTCCACCTCGAAGGTGATGTTCCCCTGGGTCGTCAGGAGCACTGCGTGGTTCTTCAGCTTGTGGGAGATTTTCACATCGGCGACCTCGTCCCCGAGGGTCTCCTTGGCGAAAGCGATGAGGTCCTTGTACTCCTCATCCTTCTTCTCCGCCTCCTTCTTCTCCTCCTCGGTCTCGAGTCCCAGATCCTCAGTGGTGACGTTGCAGAACTCCTTCTTCTCGTATTCCCTCAGGAGGTTGGTGACGAACGTGTCTATCTCGTCGGTGAATGCGAGGACGTCGTATCCCTTGGCCAGGACCGGCTCCGCCTGCGGGAGGTCCTTGGCATGGGCGGCGCTCTCGGCGGTCACATAGTAGATCTTCTTCTGGTCCTCCGGCATGTCCTTGACGTACTGTGCCAGAGTGATGTCCTTGTCCTGTTTCACGGAGCGGAACATCAGAAGGTCCTTGAGGAGGTCGGCATCCTGTCCGTACCTGTCCACAACGCCGTATTTCAGCTGTTTCCCGAAACTCTCGTAGAATTCCGCATATTTCCCGGGCTCGTCCTTCATGAGCTTCTGCAGATCCTTGCGGACCTGTTTCGTCAGATTGGAACCGACGGCCTTCAGCTGGGAATCGTGCTGCAGTACCTCCCTCGAGATGTTGAGGGAGAAGTCGGGCGAATCCACGACCCCTCTCACGAAGCGGAAGCAATACGGCAGAAGGTCCGCGCACCTGTCCATGATCAGGACGCCGTTGGAATAGAGCTGCAGACCCGGCTGGAAATCGCGGGTGTAGAAGTCGTAAGGCGCCTTTGACGGGACGAACAGCAGGGCTCTGTATGTGACGGAACCCTCGGCGGACACCCTGATCACGGAGACGGGGTCCTCGAAATCGCGGAACTTATCCTTGTAGAACTGTTTGCATTTGTCGTCGTCGGCCTCCTCCTTGGTCTTCTTCCAGATGGGGACCATGCTGTTGACGACCTTGTCCACCTTCTCGGTGACGTAGTCCTTCTTGGGTTCGCCTTTCTCGTCCTTCTCGCCGGTCTCCTTCCATTCGCTCTGGTCCACGGTCATGTGGATCGGCCAGCGGATGTAGTCGGAATACTTCTCCACCAGTTCCCTGAGCCTCTCGGTCTCCAGGAACTCGCCGTACTCCTCCCCGTCGGCATCGTCCTTGATGTGGAGGATGATGTCGGTACCGAATCCGTCCTTCTGGCACTCTTTGATCGTATAACCGTCGGCACCGGAACTCTCCCACTCGTACGCCGTTTCGGAACCGTACGCTTTGGAGATGACCTTCACATCGTCGGCCACCATGAATGCGCTGTAGAATCCGACACCGAACTGCCCGATGGCCTCGTTCTCCGAGTCCCCTACCTCCTTCTTGAACTCGAGGGTGCCGGAGTGGGCGATGTATCCGAGGTTCTTCTCCATCTCTTCGGAGGTCATCCCGATACCGTTGTCGGAGACGGTGACGGTCCTCGCATCCCTGTCTATCTTCACATCGATGCGGAAATCGTCCTTCCCGACCTTGCTGTCGGACTCGGACAGGACTTTGTAGTTGAGTTTATCGATGGCATCGGATGCATTGGAGATGAGTTCCCTGAGAAAAATCTCCTTGTGGGTATAGATGGAATTCACCATCATATCCAATACGCGCTTAGATTCCGTTTTGAACTGTTTCTTAGCCATAATCGGTCATCCCACGGATTGTTATGACCGTATAGTAATTGCCCTTCTATATATAATTTACAGTTTGCAGACGTGCCCGCCGGGACGTTCAGCGGCGCTGCTCCTCGACCGAGATCAGCTCGGCCAGGAAAGCGAGGACGGCCATAACCAGTGCGATAAGGCAGAGTGTCTGATACTGTCCCACGGTCCTGTCCGCCACGACGAAACCGCAGGTGGCGACCGCCAGGGCCCCTCCGATGAAGGTGAATGTATGGAGGGATGCAACGGAAAGCCCGGACATGGCCGCAGGGAACGCCTCCTTCACCTGGGCGACGGTGGCCACGAGGAAGGACGAGAAGAACCCCAGCAGGAAATTCAGGATCCCCTGGAACATCATGCCCGAGAACGCCTCCTCCCCCGCAGTGAGCCACATGGCCGCCCACACGGCGGCATACATACCCGTGCCCATCAGGCAGACCGTCTTCCTGGATGCGAACACCCTGTCCGACAGGATCCCTCCCACAGGACACCCGACCATTGCGCCCACTCCGACGAGTGCGACCATCAGACTGGAACCGTGCAGATCGTACCCGTATACCGAAATATAGAACGAACCGGCCTGCGACGCCTGCCACATCATGACGGTTCCGAAAAAGAAGAACATGCTGGCGGCCAGAGGCCAGAACTTCCTTCCGCCGCCGAATATGGTCCTGAGGGACTCCATCGTGCCGATCTTCATCTCGGCCTCGGCATCCATCTCCGGCAGACCCCTCTCCGAAGGACGGTCGCGGACGAAGAGCCAGCACAGGCACGCGACCACTGCGGTGATGAGTGCCAGCATCGAATATGTGTCCCCTATCCCGAACAGGTCCACCATGAATACCATGGGGGTCGCGGCGGCGATGGCGCCCGCGTTCCCGATGAGCAGGACGACTCCGTTCATGGTTGCGAACTGGTCCCTCCTGAACCACACGGCGAGGACCTTCACCATGGGTATGAACACGACGGCCGCGCCGAGTCCGATCACGAACTTGCCGAGGACCATCAGGGAGAAGTTGCCGGCGTAAGCGGACGCCGCACTCAGCACCGAACCGAATGCGATGAGGGCGATGAATACGGACGCCGCCTTCCTCGGACCGAAACGGTCGGTGATGATCCCGCTGGGTATCTGCATCAGCGTGTATGCGTAGAGGTATGAGGACGCAAGGAGGGCGACGGATGCCGTGCCCACACCGTAGTATCCTTCGAACGTGTCCGAGAGTGCTCCCCCTGTCGTACGGTGCAGGTACACCAGGAAGTACGCCAGCGCCAATATCGCGAATGCTCCCCATCCGTAGCGGGCTATGCGTTTCCTCTCGTCAGACGTCATGCGGTATCATCAGGTTGCCGAATCCGGATCCTGCATTACCGATAACCTCCGCCTCGGATAGTATTAGGTACGAACATATTCAGTTTTTAAACCAACACTATATTAATGATGCGTCCTCAATAGGTTTTATTTTTATAGTGGTGGTTACAAAAATCCGAATTGCATCCAACCGAAGAAGGCAAGTACGGAAGAAAAAGGGGACGTCCGGGGCCGCGTCCCCGGACATCCGGGGACGTTTTTCAGGAACGGTCCGGAACGGAACCCCTGTTGTTGAGCATATCCTGCCGGAGATCCCAGAGTTTCCGGGAGAGATCCACGTAATACTCCTGGGGATTGACGAATCTCTTCACCTCATCCCACAGGGTCCCGATCTGCTCCCTGCAGTAATCCCTTATCTCCGGAAGAGGAGGGGAGTCGTAGACCCTCTTCCCGTTCTCGAAGACCTTCACCTGGAGCTCCTTCACGGTGAATCCGGAAACTGTCTTCTTCTTCCAGGGGGCGGACGGATCGAACAGAGTCAGGGGTTCGGAGGGATCGATCTTCTCATCGGCGAGGCATATCTGATCCGCAATGGCCATCCCGTCCCTGTCGAAGAGCCTGTAGACCTTCTTGTATCCCGGAACCGTGATCTTGGCGGTATTGTTGGAGATCTTGATCTTCGGGATTATCTTCCCCTCTCCGTCCTCTGCAGCGGCGAGCTTGTACACGCCTCCGAACACAGGAGTGCTGTGGGACGTGATCAGACGGTCCCCCACGCCGAACGCATCGATGCAGGCGCCCTGGTCGATGAGGTCGCGGATGATGAATTCGTCCAGGGAATTCGATGCGACGATCCTGATGTCCTTCAGTCCGGCCTCGTCCAGCATCTGTCTCGCCCTGCGGGTGAGGAATGCGAGATCCCCGGAATCCAGACGGATCCCGCCCTTGGTTATGCCGGTATCCCTGAATGCCCTTATGGCGTTGGGAACCCCGCTCTCGAGGGCATTGTACGTATCCACGAGGAGCACCGCATTGTCCGGATAGAGCCTGCAGTAGCGGACGAATGCCTCATACTCGGAATCGAACATCTGCACCCAGGAGTGGGCCATTGTCCCGCTGGCGGGGATCCCGTACATCTTGTCGGATATGGTGCAGGCGGTCGCCACGCATCCTCCGATGTAAGCCGCCCTCGCCCCGAGGATGGCCGCTTCGCTCCCCTGGGCCCTTCTGGAACCGAATTCCATGACTCCCCTGCCGTCCGCGGCACGGACTATGCGGTTGGCCTTGGTGGCTATGAGACACTGGTGGTTCAGCGTCAGGAGAAGCAGGGTCTCGAGCATCTGCGCCTGCGCCGCCGGGGCTTTGACGGTGACGATGGGCTCCCCCGGGAAGATCGGGGTCCCCTCGGGAACGGCGTACACATCCCCCGTGAATCTGAACCTGCGGAGATATTCCAGGAACTTCTCTCCGAAGGTGCCCTTGGAACGGAAGAATTCGATGTCCGATTCATCGAATCTCATATTCTCTATACGATCCATGGCCTGTTCGAGGCCGGCCATGATCGCGAAACCTCCGTTGTCCGGAACATTGCGGAAGAACACATCGAAATACACCGTGCGGTCGGCCATCCCCGCCTCGACGTACCCGTTGGCCATGGTGTATTCGTAAAAGTCGCACAGAAGCGTCAGATTCATTGCATCCTTCGACATCGGATCAGCCTCCCCTCCATACACGGGGGAGATAGAAAACTATCGCCGGAGAACCCGTCCGTAAATACGGCGGATTCTGACGGCATCTAAGATTTTTCATTAAAAATGTAACTATGGCACATTTTTTAATAATAAAAAGTGTATTGTAGAATCATTAATCACAAAGGAGGATAAACGTGGAGAGAAAGATCGCCTCCGAAATGGAGCAATGGAAGGACTCCGAAAACAGGAAACCCCTCATGATAATGGGTCCCAGGCAGGTCGGGAAGACATACTCTGCGATGAAATTCGCCAGAGACCATTACGGGAGCTACGTGGTGTTCAACTTCCAGGAATCCCCCGGACTCCACAGGATCTTCGACGGAGACCTGAACCCCCGCACCCTCCTGAAGGAGCTGTCGGCGTACTCTCAGGAAACGATCACCGATGAAACCCTGATCATATTCGATGAAATCCAGGAATGCGGCCGTGCGGTCACTTCTCTCAAATACTTCGCCGAAGAGATGCCGGAACAGCCCGTCATCACCACCGGGAGCCTGCTCGGCCTCACAGTCGGCCCCCGGAACCCCGGCGGAGGGCCGGATCATTCGTTCCCCGCAGGAAAAGTCCGGCAGATCCAGATGCACCCGATGGATCTGGAGGAATACGCCTGGGCCACTGGACGGAAAGCGCTCGCAGACTCCGTGCGCATGCATTTCGACAGCATGTCCGAAATGCCTCTCCACGACACCGCCCTGGAGATGTACCGCGAATACCTGGCGGTGGGCGGGATGCCGGAAGCCGTCTCCGCATTCGTCCGGACGGGCGACCCGAATACGGTCCTGACCGTCCAGAGAGGACTCGACGACAGTCTGATCGGGGACATCACCAAGCATTCGGGATCCCCGGACACAACGGTCAGGACGATCCGCACGTGGAACAGCATGGTGTCGCAGCTGATGAAGGACAATCTGAAGTTCCAATACAGCAGAATTGCCTCCGGCGGCCGTTCCGCCCAATATTCCGCATCCGTCGATTGGCTGACGGCGGCCCGGGCAGTGAACCGCTGCGATATGGTCTCGGAACCCTCGGCTCCGCTGTCCGGCTTCACGGAGGAATCGTCGTTCAGACTCTTCATGGCCGATACCGGCCTGCTGTGTTCGAAAGCCGAGGTACCTTTCAAAACCGTGGTATCCGGAAGAGCAGGCGACCGTTTCAGGGGCGTTATGGCCGAGAACTATGTGTCCCAATCCCTGACCGCCAACGGCTTCAGGACGTACTACTGGAATCCGGACCAGTACACGGAAGTGGATTTCCTCATCCAGGACGCCGACGGAGAGATTGTACCCGTGGAGGTCAGATCAGGCGACCGCGTAGATTCCAAGAGCCTAACGAAACTGAGGAAGAGATACTCGCCCAGATCTGCCGTGAGGCTGTCCTCGAAAAACTTCGGCCTCGAGGACGGACTCTACAGCATACCGCTCTATGCGGCGTTCTGCATAGACGGAAGCTGGGCGGAAAAGGTCAGGAATTCTGCGCCCGGATCCTGACGGAGGCTGAAAGACCGACATGATCCCGTATCGTCCGAACGTCGTATCCGCATCTTGAACACAGATCTATACTTCTACAGAAGTACAATAACTATGGATCGGATCAGGCTGTACCACGGTTCCGCAGACGTTGTGGAAAAACCCAGATTCGGCTACGGCAACCGCAGAAACGACTATGGGGAAGGATTCTACTGCACCGAGGACCGCAAACTCGCCGGCGAATGAGCCTGCTCGAGGGGAGAAGACGGGATCATCAACTCCTACTCCCTCGACATCTCGGATCTCAGCATCCTCCGCCTGAACTCCGGAAAGTTCTCCGTCCTCCATTGGTTGCAGATTCTGACGGAGAACAGGGACCTTCGCTCCAGGACTCCGGTCATGGCCGCAGGAATGGAATGGCTCAGGAAAAACTTCAGCCTCGACGTGTCCGGATACGACGTCATCATCGGATACAGAGCGGATGACTCATACTTTTCATTCACCCGTGCCTTCCTGGCCAACGAGATCTCCCTGGAACAGCTGTCGCACGCCATGGCCCTCGGCGGCCTCGGGGAACAGGTCGTTCTCAGGAGCAGAAAAGCTTTCGATTCCATCGTCTTCGAGGAATCCGAAACCGCCAAAGCGGCGGCATATCACGTCCTCTTCGAAAAGAGGAACAGAAAAGCCAGATCAGATTTCTCGGCCATATGTGCCGAACAGGCTCTGGAAGGCCTGTTCATCCGCGACCTGGTCCGCGGGGAGGTGAAGACAGATGACCCGCGCATATTCCGACCTGTACCTCGATGATGCCATGATCGAACTGGGAGAGGCCGTCGAATACGCCGTCTGCGCCTGCGGGATCGATGCCGACCGTTTCATCTCATACTTCATCGTCAGCGGACTCGCCGAACGCTTCGGCAACGGGGACCCGCGCATAATCGCAGGAATGGACGGCACTGGACTCGCACGGAAGGTCCTCGAAAATGTAGGCGTCCCCTCGGATGCCCCTCCGCTGGAGGCCGCACCTCCGACGCCCGAATACTGGTGCGGATGGATTCTTGCACTGTACCAATGGGCTTCCGGCAGGAGCTTCGGGAACATCCTCTCCGCGATATCCATGAATGATCTCCTGCTGATGTACCTGACGCTGCATGAGGCATCGGAGCAGAAGGCCGTCCAGACGATCGACGGGGCCGTCCGCTCCAGAAGAACGGCCACCAACCTCCAGAACAGGCGCATCCTTGCAGAATATACGCAGAAAGCGCTGTCGAAGGAATCCGGAGTGAACCTCCGCACGCTCCAGCAGTACGAAACGGGTGCCAAGGACATCAATAAGGCTTCGGGAAAAACGCTCAGGGCGCTGTCCCGCGCCCTATCCTGCAGAATGGAGGAACTCCTCGAACCCGCCGAACCGTTCTGACCTCCGACGCATTCGGGAACATATGAAGCGGCGGATGCTGCGCAGAACTTTACGGAAACCGGACTGAATCGAAAGTATGCACAGACGAATTCAACGCAGTAATAAATGAGTGGACAGGGCGAGATTCGAACTCGCGACCTCTACAATGCCAATGTAGCGATCTTCCAACTGATCTACCTGCCCAGCTGATAATCCCTTGAATCCATTATCCTACTTAAACGTTATCTATGGAAACGGGATCGGAAAACGGTCGGGAATCACTCGAACTTCCCGTCGGTTATCTTGGTCTGGAACCTTTCTTCCTCGCCTTCGATACGGGTCGGGTATCTGCCGTTGACGCATGCGAGACAGAGGTCGTCCCCGGACTTGCCGATAGCCTCCACCAGACCCTCGATGCTGAGATATCCCAGACTGTCGGCGCCGATGATGTGGCATATGTCTTCGATGGAATGTTTGTTCGCGATGAACTGGTCGCGGGTCTTCATATCCACGCCGTAGTAGCAGGGGGCGATGATCGGCGGGCAGCCGATCCTGACATGGACTTCTTTCGCACCGGCGTTCCTGAGCATTCCGACCAGCTGTTTGAGGGTGGTCCCCCTGACGATCGAATCGTCGACGATGAGGATCCTCTTCCCGGCCACCGTGCTCTTTATGGGGTTCATCTTCATGGAGACGGCCCTCTCCCTCTCCTTCTGATCGGGAAGGATGAAGGTCCTCTCGGCGAACCTGTTCTTCATGAACCCTTCTTCGTAGGGGATCCCCGTGGCGTTGGAGAATCCGATGGCGTGCGCCCTTCCGGAATCTGGTATGGGCATGACGATGTCGACGTCGGCGGGATGCTCCCTCGCCAGGATCATTCCGATCCTCCTCCTGACATCGTACACCTCGCGGCCGTCCATGATGGAATCGGGCCTCGCGAAGTACACCCACTCGAACATGCAATGGGCGCACTGGCACTTCACCTTCGGCATATAGGATTTGATGGAATCCTGTGCGATCTCGACTATCTCGCCGGGAGCCACGTCCCTGACGATCTCCCCGCCGAGCGCATCGATGGCGGCGCTCTCGGAGGCGATCATGTATCCTCCGTTGATCTTCCCGATGATGAGAGGGCGGATGCCGTGAGGGTCCCTTATGCCGAACAGCCTGCCCTTCGCGATGAGTGCCAGCGCATATGCGCCGTCGATCTCGCCCATGGTGGCTCTTATGGAGAGGATGACGTCACTGTTCTGGCTGATGTACTTGTTGAGGATGGTGATGATAAGCTCGGTATCGGAATCCGTCTGGAATACCGCGCCTGCGGCGAGGTACTTCTTCTTGACCCTGTCATAGGTCGTGAGGTCGCCGTTGTGGGCGATGGCCATCATACCGGCGCCCGTGACCATGGTCATGGGCTGCGCGTTCTCGACGCCTTTTCCCCCGGTCGTCGCATACCTGACATGGCCTATGCCCATGTTGCCGTGGTATGCCCCGAGGACATCCTTCGGGATAGCCGTCTGAACAAGTCCGGCGCCTTTGACGGTACGGATTTCCGTACCGTCGAAAACAGAGATTCCGGCGCTGTCCTGTCCGCGGTTCTGAATGATCATCAGGGTCTTCTGCAACGAGGGCACTACGTTATGGTCGGCGTTGATGCCGATTACACCGCAGTAGTGCCGAGGCCCCGACATTGTTTCACGTTTCGGGACGCTTACTCGCGGAGTTTTGCCCAGGCGTAAGTCCTGATCTTCGCGGTCTTGCCGTATCCGCAGGAAGCGCAAACTCCCTTCCTGACGTTGTACGAGCGCTTTCCGCACCTGCGGCAGGGAATGTGTGTCTTGAACTTGTTGTGTCTTCCCTGCGCTGCTGTTCCTGCTCCCATTTTGATCTCTCCTTATGGTGATATGTAGATGACATTGTCTCCGCGGACAATCGTCGTGACCGACCTTCCGACGCTCTCCCCCGACACCAGTTCCTCGGCGTTCCTCAGAACCAGGTTCATATGGGGGTCGTAGCCGTCGAGAACCCCTCTGTATTCCCTTTTGCCTTTCAGCACGACGATGACATTCTTGCCGACCGCCTGTTTCAGGACATCGAGAGGTTTTACTATCAGGATAGCCACCTTTGACCATCCCATACTGGAGTTGGTATTTTAAGGTTATTGTCCCCTTCCATTATATATAGAGAAGAAAAGGTCAGACGAAGGCCCCGATGGCGGGTGCGTCGAGACGGTCCATATCGTAGAAGATGATGGCTTCCCTTATCCCCCTGGCACCGAACCCGGTCCCGAAGAACCTGTCCAGGAGTGCGGTCCTCCAGAGGATGTCGAGTACGGCCGTGGCGAGGCTCCCGTAATATGCGTTCGAAAGGTCGTCCTCATATCCGTTCGCATCTATCAGATAGTACACGGAACCGAGGAAACTGTCCCTTCCGTTCAGAATACCCAGATATTCCGCCAGGATCTTCCTGCCCTCGTCGTTCGGGGGCTTTATCTCGATCTCCGAGGCATCCGCGAATCCCTTGTGGTGGAACTCCCCGTCATCCCCGACGGTCAGCCACTCCACCTTGTTCCTGTCGACGGTGAACACGTTCCAGGAGAGGTCCTCGGCGCCGTAGACCGGCATGCTGAGGGGATCGTCGGTGGAAAGGGATTCCAGAGCCGTCTCCCTGGCCGCATCGTTCATCTCCTTCAGGTCGTACTTCCCGCTCCTGACCCCCGCGAGGGAGACCTGCGCCTCCACCTCGGCCATGCTGAGGATCCTGCCGATGAAACCGAGATCCGTGAAGTCATCCAGATGCTCCGATACGGTCATTCTGAGCATGGACGAATCGGCCATGACGCCGGCCGCACGGGCGTTCTCGTAGAATTCGCGGTACACGGCGGAGGATTCCTTCACCGCCTGTTTCAGCCTCGCATCGGCGGCGGAGACTATCTGTTTCGCCTCCTGAAGGGCGTCTGCGCCCTTCCCTGTCCAGAGGCCGCGGCATGACAGGTCGAGTTCGACCTTCACGCGGTCGGAGACATACATGTGGTAGGGGAACTGCCTGCAGTAAGTGGTTCTGTGGTCGTACACCTTGCAGCGCCTGCACTCGTTCAGGAAGACGCAGGAGCCTCTCCCTTTCTTAAGTGCCAGCGCGAAATACGGCTCGGGTCCGCGGGTCCTGACGAGGCACTCGGGATGCTCCCTCCTGAAGAACTGCCTCTCCTGCGGAAGGACCTCCGGCTGACAGAGGCAGCACATGCCGCATCCGTCTATGCATTCGGCCTTCTTCCCAGCAACTTCCGAATAATCGACCTCGTAATCAGCCACAGACATCCTTCCCCAGAGGCTCGCCGCAGAGCTCTCCTTCCCTGACCTGTACCTGCCCTCTTATTATAACGGTATCGGGGAAGACGGCCTTCATCCCCGCATACGGGGTGTATCCTGCCTTGGAGTGCATCTTCTTCGGATCGATCTCCGTGACGTTCCTCATATCGAAGATCGCAAGGTCTGCATCGTAGCCTGCGGCGATCCTTCCCTTGGGGACCGAGAACACCGAACCGGGGTTCTCCGCTCCCATCTTCACCGCCTGGCACATTCCGATCGTCCCGACCCTCACCATCTCCATGACCATCGGGACGGTGGTCTCCACCCCGGGAATGCCGCCGGGTGCGGAATCGAAATCCGCGGACTTCTCATCGACGGTGTGGGGGGCATGGTCGGTTCCCAGCATGGTGATCTCCCCTCTCCGGAAAGTATCGAACAGCCCGTTCACCGTCGCCCGGTCCCTTATGGGAGGGTTGGTCTTGTAGAAGGCGGAGGAATACCTCTCCGCATCGAAGAGGAGATGGTGCATCGTGACCTCGGTGGTGAACCCGAGAGCGGACGCCTGCCGCACCTGCTCCGCACCGGTGCAGTGGCAGATGTTGATCCTGTTCGTGTCCTTGTAATGTGCCAGACGTCTCAGTGCGGAATACTCCGCCTCGGCGGGGCGGTTGCGGAGATGGTCCTGACAGCACCTCTCCTCGACCCCGTGGACGATAAGATTGTCATCCTCCGCATGGACGCTGATGACCTTTCCGGTACCGGCGGCCTCCTCCATGACGGCCGCGATCTCCTCGTCGTCGTTCATGAGGATGTTTCCGGTGGTGGAACCCATAAAAAGCTTGAACGCCGGAACATGGGGTGCCAGCAGGGACACGGGACAGTTGGGCGTGAGCGCCGCGAACAGTCCGTAATCGGCATACGACCTTCCCTTCACCATGCGTTTCTTATCCAGAAGGGTCTGCATGTCGGTTACCGGGGGCTTGGTGTTCGGCATATCGAGGACACAGGTCACCCCTCCGCATACCGCGGCGGATGTCCCGGTGGAAAAATCCTCCTTCTGGGTCATTCCGGGATCGCGCAGATGGACATGGGGATCCATGAACCCCGGCAGGGCGGTCATACTCGTGCCGAGATCTATCCTCCTCTCGCCGCCGGAAACGTGTTTCCCGACGGAGACGAACTTCCCGCCGGCTATGCCCGCCTCCGCATAGCGGAGTTCCCCGTCGACGAACATGCGGCCGCAGATGACGGTCTCCGGCTCCGTCTGGGTCATTTCTCCTCCACGTCCCCGCGGGGGGACTTCTCGGAAAATACCTGTCCTTGAAACTTCTCGAATTCCATGACCCCGGACTTCCATCCGTCGGCCTGTATCCCGGCTTTCATGCAGAGGTTTCCGAGATACTCTTCCGTGTTCCACCCCTGTTCCGTCGGAACCTGCGGGAGGAACACGGCACGATAGTGCCTGTAACTGAGGATGAGTCCGTCCGTGCCGAGGATTATCTTCGATTTCAGATCCTCGGGCGACGAATATTCTATGGGCTCCGGAGGGGTGAGCACGGTGACCTCGAAGGTGCATTTGGCCGCCTGTTCCGGACGGAGTCTCGGGAAACGGGGATCGTTGCAGGCACCTCTCGCGGCCAGCGGAAGCGCCTGTGCCAGAGGCATGACGGGCTGCGGGTATCCTATGCATCCCCTCAGCATGCCCGACGGGTACTCGGAGATCGTGACGAATACCCCGCGGTTCTCCCCGAACGAATCCGGAAACTCCGCATCGATGACCCTGTCCTCCGTCTCCGCCTCGGCTATCGCACGGGCGGATCTGACGGCGAGGGTCCCCTCCTCCGGGGAGAGCATCTCACTGACCGTCCTTCTTCCCGTCGGCGTCCTCCTCTTTCTCGGGGGTCGGAGTTATGGCGATGGGCTGGAGGGCGCCGTCCCTGTTGCGGGGTGCGTCGGGATTCTTCTTGCTCCTGCAGTACTCGTTCTTCCTGCAGTACTCGACGTTCTTGTTCCTGTCCGCATTCGACATGAAATCCTTCATGAAATCGGGAGCGGGGCTGCTCTTGAGGAGGGAGTTGAAAGCCATCCACATCTCCAGTCCTGCGCCCACCAGGTGCTGCTGGAACTTGGGGTCTGCGAAGAATCCGAATGTGTCCGAAAGGTCCTCGTTGACGTTCTTCCTGATCCTCTCCCTATCTTCCCTGAACTTCGCCCTGCCGTCATCCATGGCGTCGTAGAAGTAGCGTCTCTCCTCATCCATGCGGGCCCTCAGGCGGTCGCGCTCCTCGCGGGCCGCATCGTATGCGTAATCTGACTGATCGCGGAGGAATGCCCTCGCACGGTCCCTTCCCTCCCCCAGGGCGTCCTCGGTGCGGCTGCGGGCGTAGAGATAGCTGTCGTAGGCCCTCTCGCCGGCATCGCGGGCGGTGCGTTCCATACGGTCCGCCATGTATGCGGCACGGTCCTCGCGGGCCATGGCGGCCTCGTACCTCCTCTGGGCGTCGCGGCGGGCCCTCATCTCCTGCTCGTAGGCCATGTCCTCCTCGTACGCTTTCCTGCAGGCCTCCATGCGGGCTTTCGCCTCGGCCTCCTCCTTGGCCTTCTCCTGCGCGAGGATCTTCTCAATCATTTCCCTGTGCTCCTCGGCGAATTTCTGCATCTCCGGGTCGTCGTACTTCTTCTCGTCTGCCATATTCATTCTCTCCTGAATCTGATCTTGAGACATCCGTTGCCGAACTCCGCCCCCAGCAGTTCCGCGCCCGCAAGGGACGTGGGAAGGGAGACGGTCCTCCGCTCGCTGCCTATATGGATGATGATAGTGTTCTCCTTGCCCTTAAACAGTTCCACCTGATTCTGTTCGACGAAAGGCATCTTCATGATGAGCTGCACGGTCCCGTCGACATCGGTGGCGAATCTCATGGGACTCTCCCGGCTGTAGACCTCTATCGGATCGGAGTCGCCGAATATCATATCCGCCAGATTCTCCAGCTTCTCTCTGCCCCTCATCTCCGTGCTGAGCATGTACGCCTTCATCACCTTCAGGCCGTCGAAGGATTCCGCGATCATCTGCATATATCCGTCCTGCTCCGCCAGTTTCGTCTTCATGAACTCCCCGTCCACGGTATCGGGGAGGACCTTGTTGACCACGATGCATTCGACGTTCTTGTTGTAGAGGCACATATACGAGTAGGAGCGGCGGGTCTCGTTGATGGCCATCCTCTCGGGATTGAGGACCAGGCGGACGGACGTGTTCTCCGCATCCTCGAGGATCTCCTTGACCTCCTTCATCTGATTCTTGAGCTCCATGACCGTATCCATGACGTCCCTGGTGGGCAGCGGGAAATCCACCACGCGGCCGATGGTCATGCGGGCGATCCCCATGAATCCGCTCATGATGGTG
>CAZHJV010000023.1:0-20346 GCA_964533525.1 uncultured Methanomassiliicoccales archaeon
GATGGTAAGGTGCACAACCTAATAAAGAGTTGGATGGAATAGGTCCCCGAATGCCGTATTTGTTCAGCGGCTGCGTATCTGCGCAAGCGCCCTGAACACGGCCGCGGCGGCGTAATCCGGTATCCTGGCGGCGTTATAATCCTCGGACACGCCCTCCCTGCTGTTGGACGCCCTGAAGTCCTCATCATCCATAACACAGTCGATGAGACGGGACACGGAACCTCCGCAGTCGCCGAGTCCGTACACGCGTACGCCCGCAGCCTCGCATATCTCCGCGCATTCGTCCTCGGTAAGCCTGATCTTCGCAAAATCTTCGATCCCGTTCTGCTTTGCGTAGTACTCCAGCTTCTTTCTGGGCATCATGACCGACGGAACGGTTTCCGTATTCTTAAAAGAGTCTGAACGGGACGTTCTTCCGTACGTCTCCTTACAAAACATCCTGCGTACCATCGGCAGACTTAATCATACGCAGCCCCATGGAGTAGACCATGGAAAACGGCGGAGAGCTGATCAGGAACGCGTATATCGACAGACTGTCGAAACTGAAAGGAAACGGCATGATCAAGGCCCTGACGGGGATCAGGAACGTCGGAAAGACCACGATCCTCCGCCAGTTCGGCGACAATCTGGTCTCCGAAGGGATGTCCGAGGACTCAGTAATCTGTCTGGATGTGGAATCCCCCTACTTCGCCGGAGTGAAAGGGACCGACGGCATGATGGAGAAGATCAGGGCCGCCGCGGGCGACCTCGGCTTCTACGTTCTCCTGCTCGACGAACCTGAGAGGATCGAAGGCTGGACGGCGGCGCTCTACAATCTCCTGCAGGAGGGGAAATGCGACATATACATCACCTCGTCCGCGGACCTGGGGCCCATCCTCAAAGGCTCCTCCATAAAGGACAGGGTGCAGGAGATCCGCGTGGACCCCCTCTCCCTGAAGGAATTCATGGAACTCAACGGCCTGCAGGACCCGGTGTCGGCCTGCGAAGCGTATGTCAGGATCGGAGGCCTCCCGGTCGTCAGGACGTCCATGGACGGCCCCCTCGCCGCCGCGGTACTGAGAGGAACCCTGGCAGACATCCTGTTCAGCAGCACGTTGGAACTCGGCGGAGGAGACGACTCCGAGAGGCTGAGAACCCTCATGAACTTCATAATGGCGCATCTGGGACAGTCCATGCAGATGAAGGACATCTCCGACACGGTGGACAGGAACCAGCTCTTCGCCGAGAAGTACGTCAGGGCTCTCACGGGGAACTTCGCATTCTTCGAGCAGGAGGACGAAGGATCCAAACTCCTGAAGAGCCAGTCGAGATATTATGTCACGGATGCGGGACTCAGATACTGCACCGCCGGCGCCCCGTCCGACTGGGAGACCTGTGCGACGGGCGCACTGTATTCCGAACTGATGAGGAGAGGCTACTCCGTCAGGATAGATAGGGACGGAGACGGGATATCGTTCGTCGCCGACACCCCCAAGGGGAAGACCTGGTACTCCGTATCCGAAACATATGTTCCAGACGGCGATTCCGGCAAGAAATTCGGCTTCGGACTCAGGGGCAGCAAAAGAACCGTCAGGATCGTACCGCGCTCGGAACTGCAGAACGGCGGGATGGATCTCTCCGACCTTCTTCTGGAGAAGGATCTGGTCTCCTGAACCGCCCCCTGCGGTTCGGAGAATGCCAAACCATTTACCGTAATCCTTCAAAGAACGCCAGGAACGGATGACCCAGATACGGGAACCGGGTCTGAACGGAATGAGAATCAAGAGTGGTGCAAGGGACGTGATTTGAACACGCGGACCGCTAAGGACAAGGCCCTCAACCTTGCGTCGTTGGCCATGCTTGACTACCCTTGCACTTAACATTCCCCATATCGGACTTGTTTATAAGACTTTTTATCAAGCCGTTTCCGAAGGACCCTAAAAAAGATAAATAAACGTCCGCAGATAGGGAATCCGTCAATAGAGAGAGGACGGCCGACGGTAGGACTCCGGTCCAGCTGAGGAAGTTCCCTCCTCCACGGGCAAAGATGAGCCGGGAAATCCGGCAGGGCGAGAGCTCTGGCAAGGGCCCAGAAACGACACAGTTCCGGTAACAAGGATGATCCGTCAGTCGGTGACGTTCCCGGAGATTTGGTGAAACGGCGACTCCTCATCGGAGCAAGCTCATACAGCCGGGATGAGATGCCTGCGACCGGCGGGTAGAGTGCGTTAGTTGAATGCCGTCTGAAACAGAAGGGGGGCTACTACTCTGAATTGACACCCTCCGCCGGGCCTATGCCCGACGGATACTTTTTTTAAATCGGCCGAAGATAGGCCTGCATGGCACTCGACCCGAAGATCAAAGCCGTCGGATTCGACATGGACGGCACATTCATGCATACCCAGGTGGACTATATCAGACTGGCCCGCGTGGTCCGCGACGAGTTCGAGAGCCTCGGCGTACCTGACAGCGTCCTTCAGGCCGACAATTACAAATTCACCATGGACGGGGGCATGAATTGGCTCCGCGAGAATGGGAAATCCGAATACATCGACGGCCTCAACGACCGCATCGGGAACCGTGCGACGGAGATCGAGATGGAGAATGCCGACCTCGCGGTCCCGTATCCGGGGGCTGTCGAAGTCCTCGAACTGCTCAAGGGGAAAGGGTACAAGGTCGGGATACTCACCAGGGGAGGCCGCAGATATGCAACCAAGGTCCTGGGAGAATCGGATGTTCTGGATAAATTCGATGCCCTCGTGGCAAGGGACGATTACCCCGAAGACGAGGCCAAACCGAACCCCCTGGCGATGGATCATCTGGCTGCCGCAATGGGCGTCAAAAGCAGCGAGATCCTCTATGTAGGGGACGGCCTGGTGGATTTCATGACGGCCAACGCATCGGGGGCGCAGTTCATCGGCGTGGAAACGGGCCCGAACGATGCAAAACTCTGGAAAGAAAAGGCAGGAAACGGCGTAAAGACGATTCCGAGCGTGGCGGATCTCGCCGACCTGATCTGATCAGACAAGATCGTCGAAATTCCCGGGGCGTTTGTCCCGGTTCAGCCATCTGTTATCGGTATCCAGAAGGATATCGCGGTATTTCAGATCGGTCCTGTCGCGGAAATCCTCGCTCTCCCAGAATTCGTTAGCAGGATTCTCGCGGAAAATGACCGCATCCGCACCGCATATGCCTTCTTTCCTGAGCTGTTCTATGGAAAGTGCCACCAGGGTGTGACCGATCCCGCGTCTGCGGTATTCCGGGTCCACAACTAGATGATAGAATCTGCCGCTGCGGCCGTCGCTTCCGCAGAGGACCACTCCGATGAGACGGTCGCCGTCGAGGGCGGAGAAACAGAACTGCCTGTTCCTTTCCAGGAAACGGGCTATACTCTCCTCCGAATCCTCTTTGCTGGTGACTCCGATGCCCCCGCTCTCCATCCACAGCCTGTGGGCTGTCAGATAATCCTTTATGTCTGCATTGCGGAAGGAGAACGTGTCGGAGTCTGCAGTCATCGGACGGTCAATATGCTCCAACCGTTTTATAGTATCGTTTTGAAACACTGGCACATGTGTTCCGGAACGGCGGTCATTCCTTAGGGAACTCTAACGAATTCTCCTTGGCGGTGATCTGTGCCAGATTTTTGGAGAGCATTCCGACCTCCATCCATGCGGCATCGAATACTGCATTGGGGACGAGACACGGTATGGACAGAGGCTGCCTGATCTCGGGATCCACGACCCTGCTGCCCTTCCATTCGACGACATCCGACAGATGGATCTCGTTCCCGAGGAGGCTCGCATAATTCATGACGTTTTTGCAGTCGGAGACGATGGTTATCTTCACGGTGTCCCCGTCATCCTGCAGTTCCGCCGTCACTTTGGTGTTCTTGCTGCAGGTCCTCATACGGACGTTCACGGCCGAAGGCATGAACCGAAAACGCAATAGGAGATATTTACGGAAAACGGTCGGATACTGATCGACAGTACGATAGGGCACGATGTGCCAGATGATGAAAATGATGATCGAAAAGAATGGATGGGGTGCCGGGAACCGGCACCCCGAGTTTGAAAGGTTTACTCGTATCCGCGTCCGAGGACGTGCTTCCTGTCTTCGGCCCTGGCCTCGTCGGTGCGGTTCTCCTTGAACCTCTCGATGTTGTCGGCGAAGGTGGTGTTGGGCGGCAGGAGCTTCTTGACGGTCTGCATCAGGGCGCTGCCGAGGGTCATGAGACCGTGGCTCATGTTGATGCCGAACCTGGTCATTCCGCAGACGACGTGTCCGGGATTCATGACATCATGGCTGTCCTGGAAGGTCTTGAACTCCCTCATAAGGCGGACGGTGTTGGCGTCGTGGATGTTGTCGAGGTTCCATGCGAAGAAGATACCGAATCCGGTGGTCCTTCCGCCGTACTCGACGGCCCTGTCTCCGAGGTAGAAGTTGAATGCGAATGCGGTCATTCCGAGCATGGACTCGTCGTCCTTGAAGTAGTAGGGCATGAACAGCGCGGTGTTCCTGTCGACGACCTCTCCGATGACTCCTCCGAGCTCCATCTTCATGACCTTGAATCCCTTGTAGCACTCGTCGATGAAGTCGCCCCATACGTTGGCGGGAGTGATGACCTCTGCGGGGATCTCTCCGACTCCGACCTTCCTTGCGCGGAACTCGTAGCACCTCTCCTCCCACTCGTGGGGTCCGACGGAGGGGTCCTCGACCTTCTTTCCGCCGTTGGCGGCGAAAATCTCGTCTGCGGCGGCCTCCTCGAGGGCCACATGCTTCTCGTCGCCCTGGAGGGTGATGAGGACGATGTTCTTCACGTTGGGGGCGTGCACATTCGCCCTCCTCTGGTTCGCGAAGTGATGGGAGTCCGACCAGGAGATGTGGTAGGGCCTGAGGCTCGGGTGGGCGATGATCGCCTGGATGGCGGCGTCCGCATCGCCGAGGTAGTTCTCGAACTCGTAGGCGATGGGCTTGATGATTCCTGCGGGACGGGCCTTCATGGTCACGGATGCGAACAGACAGAGGGTTCCCTCGGAACCGGCGAAGAACTGGTTGAGGTTGTAACCTGCGGCGTAGTCGCCGATGTTGCCGTATCCGGTGTTGATGACGGTTCCGTCGGGGAGGACCGCCTCGATGTTGAGGACGTTGTCCTTCGCGCTTCCGTACTTGTAGGATCCGATACCCATTCCGTTGGTGGAGAGCCATGCTCCCACGGTGGCCGCGGGGAACGAGGAGGGGGTGGAACCGATGACGAATCCGGCCTCCTGGCATGCGTCGAAGACCTCCTTCCAGGTGGCCCCGGCCTGTGCGGTGACGGTCATGGTCTCGGCGTCGACGGTGACATTGTTCATCTTCGAGGCCATGTCGACGACGATACCGGCGTTCGCGGGCTGGGCCCCGCCGAGTCCCCAGGTGGAGTTTCCGCGGGGGGTCACGGGGAGGCCTTTCGCATAGGCGACCTTCATGATCTCGGACAGCTGAGAGGTCTTGGAAGGCCTCAGAATGACATCGGGGATGTTGTTGAATGCCAGGCCGGCCATCTTGGGGAGAGGCGCGAGGTCGTGGCAGTAGAGGAGGAGTTCCTCGGGGTTCGCGTTGACATTGTCCTTTCCGAGGATCCCGACGAATTCGGCGATGACGGCGTCATCGATCTCACGGCCGAGTTTGTCGCCGTTCTTCACTTTCTCGGAGTTGTCGCGGGACCTGAGGTACGATTTGAGGCTGTTCATGTAGGCCGCGGTGGCCTCGTCGTGGACCTTGTCGACCTTTCCGTTGCAGAATGCGCGGCAGGTGGTCCTTCCGCCCATGGACTCGGCGAGTGCGGTGAGGCTGTCCGCGCACTTCTCGCAGATGTGGAAGAATGCGGTGTAGGGGTCTGCGAACATTCCGGAGACCTCGTACTCGGCGGCGTCCACGAAGTCGGCCCACTTAACTGCGGGGATGATGACTCCCTTGGAGCTTCCGCAGGAGCACTGGGGGACCTCGGCCTTGGTTCCGCCGTTGGCGGCCATGATCTCGTCGGTGTCCGCGATGTCGAGGTCGACGAACTTCTCGTCGCCCTGGAACGTAAGTGCCAGAACGTTCTTTCCGCCCTTGTTGCTGTAGCAGAAGCAGTAGGGCACGATGCCGGCGCTGCGCATAATCGCCTGTACGGCGGGGGCTGCGGCGGAGAGCTTGCCGGCGAACTCGTAGGCGACGGATTTCTTCACTCCGGCGGGGACGAGTTTGAGGGTTGCGGAGACGATGACTCCGAAGGTGCCCTCGGAACCGGATACGAGCTGGTTGAAGTTGTATCCGGACATGTACGCCCCGATGTCGTTGTATCCGGTCTCGATGACGGATCCGTCGAAGAGGACGAGCTCCACGTTGAGGACGATGTCCTTGGAGGAACCGTACTTGTAGGTTCCGACACCGACGGTGTTGGCGGCGAGCCACTTTCCGACGGTCTCGCCGGTCTCGAAGGGGTGGGAGGGGACCATGAGTCCCTCGGCGGCGGCCGCGTCCATGACCTCTTTCCAGGTCGCACCGGCCTTGACCTTCACAGCGTAGTTCTTGGCGTCGACCTCGATCTTGTTCATCTTGGACACGTCGATGCGGACTCCGCCGCATGCGGAGACGCGGACTCCGAATCCGTTGGCGGCCCTGGAGACGGCCGCGACATCCTCGGTCGAGCTGACGGAGGCGCAGATGCAGCATTTCTCCTTGTTGATTTTCACATTGGCCTCTCCGATGGCCGCTTTAATCTTCTCTGCGACTTCGTTGAAGTTCTCGCTGGAAAGTTTCTTCGAATCCATGGTAATCTCTCCGCTGTATACAGTGCGGTTATTATGGGGTCGGGTAGCTCATTTTATTTAATAATATTATCGGACATTGTGCGCGTTCCAAACCTTTCCAGATTAGCTCTGGACAGCAGTTTTCCGATACTCCGGGAATCCATTCTGAAAAGATGGGTCCGGCACTTACAGTCCGAACAGCCGAATCCGTCCATCTCCGGAACGCCGCCGCACTCGGCGGCCATACGGGCGAGGGTGCACTCCGGGATCGGGTCGGGATACGATTCCCACGCCTCGCATCTGCCGCACACCGAGGTCAGGTAGTCGATGTGCCAGCGCAGTTTCTTGGTACGGGAGAGATGCCGGGACAGCCTCTGATCGAGGCCTCCCATAGCGCTGCCTGCATAACAGTATGTGCCAGCGTCGAAGAAATGGAGTCCGAGGGCCCCGGGGGAGATCTCCGTTCCGGCATCGAACGTCACGAAAAGGACATATGTGCCCTTCCTTACGGGCATCGTCTTGCCTTCAGCGAATCCTCGTAGGCGACCTGCGAACGGGTCTTGATGCGGATCAGGATGCTGCTGTCGTCGATCTTGGACGGAGTGATGACGCAGACGTCCCCGAGGCGGCGGCCGTAGACCTCCATATCCTCTATCTGGGTATGGTACGCGTCATAGGGGATCTTGGCCCTGAGACCGTCGAGATGCATGACCAGCGGCGCGGGGCGGAGACACATGTCGATGGGTTCGAAGTTCTCCAGAAGGGACTTTATCTCCGACGGGTGGACGAACGGCGGGTCCTCCTCCAGGGATTTCTTCTTCTCCCCGAGGGCCTCGCAGACGCGGTCCCCTATCTCCTCGAGTTTCTTCCTGTCCGCGGGCTCCCTCATGCGGGACGCCTTCCTGCCCACCCCGCTCACCACGGCGTCGCAGGTCCCCTCTATACCTTCCGGCTCGGGACCGCACATCAGGACGGTCGGGACGTTTATCCCGCTCAGGAGGAGTTCCGCCTTGGCCTCGACACAGGGCTTGAAGTTGCCCAGCATGAAGACGCAGGCATCGTACTCGTCTATCACGGACGTCTCCTCGAGACTGATCTGGGACGTGTTCTTCCCGCGTCCCCTCGCAAGACCCATGACTACGGTCACGGCCCCCAGTCTCCTGAGGTATTCCGCCACGTCGCAGATCGGATGCGGCATATGGTGGCGTCCCAGGGTGGGACCCACCACGGCGATCTCGGTACCGGCCAGCGGAACCTCCTTCACCTGCCCGCCCAGGTCTTTGCAGAGGGCCTCGACGGCCTCCCTGTCCTCGCCCGGCACGGACATCGTGACCGTGAGCATCTGGGAACTCCTGTTCTTCAGGAGGACGACTCCTCCCACATCCTCGATGAGTTCGAACAGTTCGTCGGAGCGGTAGATACCGCCGTCATACATCAGAACCTCATACATCCGGCATCTCCCCTTTCACCATCTTCGCGTGGATCTCCTCCGCCTCGCGCATATGCTCCGGCCTCACGATCTCCTCGGTCGCCATGACCGTGACTATGTTCCCGTCGGTCAGGACGCGCCTGTTCCTGATCCCTTCCGGCAGCACCCTCCACAGGGCACCGAGGATCTCCTGGACCGGCTGCTCCCTGGCTTCCACCTCTATGGCGTCGACCTCCGCGGAGGAATCCGGACCGGTGACCGATATATCGAGCCTGTCGGTCTGCTGGACATTGTCCCTCCCGTAGGCTTTCCAAAGACCCTGAAGGACGCCGGGCGCATACATCTCGTCGGATATGCTGACGTACACGGTGCCCCTCTCGGACCGGGTCACGGCCACATCCCCGATCTTCCTGGCGGCGGGCTTCGCCCTGAGCCTGACGGAGATCACGAACAGCGGGACCTCGGGTTTCAGCAGAAGATACGCGCCCTCCATCATGGCCTGTTTGCCCACGTCGTACATTATCTCGTCGTAGAGCGCTCTGTACGACTCGTTCCCGCAGGCGTCGGGGCCGCTCACAACGGTTTCCGATGACATATCCGCGCCTCACAGGAACCCAGAGCTGAGCAGGGCGCCGCCCACGGCCCCGATGTACTGGGAATCGTGCGGGACGATCGGCTCCTCCCCGAGGACCTCCCCCACGGCCTTCACGAGACCGGAGATGAGGGACGTTCCGCCGACCTCGATGATCGGGTGCCTGACATCGATCTCCTGCAGCTGCTGTTCGTAGACCTGTTCGGCGACCGAGTGGCATGCGGCCGCGGCCACATCCTCGAACCTCTTCCCGTCCCCGAGACTGGTGACTAGGTCCTGGATACCGAAGACGGAACAGTACGAGTTCATCTTGGCGTTCCTCCAGTCCCCTTTCACGGCCATGGCGCCCAGGTCCTTGATGTCGATCTTGAGCCTGTTGGCGGTCATCTGGAGGAACCTTCCGGATGCACCGGCGCATATGCCTCCCATGGTGAAGTTGTCGGGTATGCCGTCGCGGACGGTGATGGCCTTGTTGTCCATCCCGCCGATGTCGATGATGGTGGCCTCGCCCTTCTGCCTGTCCGCGAGCCACACGGCTCCCTTGGAGTTGACGGTGAGTTCCTCCTGGATGAGTTTGCATCCGAAGTGTTTCCCGACCGTGAAACGTCCGTATCCCGTGGCGCCCATGGCCTCGATGTCCTTCAGTTCGACGCCGGCCTGCTTCATGGCGTTGGCGAGGACCTGCTCCGCCGTCTCCACGACGACGGCTCCCGACGGGGTCCAGTCCTTGCCGATGATCTTGTTGTCCTGCATGATGACGGCCTTGGTGGTGGACGAACCGGAATCGATTCCGGCGGTGATGCCGGCCTGCCTCTCCCTCGCCAGGAGTTCCTTCCTGGTGACGATGGTGACGAGTGCCTCCATCCTGGTGAGGAGCTGGGATGCCTTGAGTCTCTCCGTGAACGAGTACGTGACCACCGGGAGTCTCGTGTTCTCCTGGATGAATCTCCTGAGCTCGTTCCTGACCAATGCGGCCTCCGCGCACCTGAAACATGTGGTTATGAAGACGGCGTCCGCCTCGAATCTGCCGTCGGCGAGGCTCATGGCCCTTGCGATCATCAGCTGGAGCTGGGCGGACTTCGGTTTGAACCCGAACCTGTCCAGAGCCTCCTTCACCTGGCTGTACGACACATCGGGGTAGACGATCTTGGCCCCGACCGCGCGCGCGGCCGACTCGATCTCGTACTGGACCCCGCTGTACTCCGTCCCGCAGGACAGCTGTGCGATCCTTATCGTCAATGTCCCAGACCTCCCAGGAAATCCCTTATCTGACCGACCACGGTCTTGGCCTCCTCCTCGTTCTCGGGATATCTCACCGTGAGTGCGGGGATGCCGCGCCTGCGGATCAGATATTTCGTGAGCTCGTTGGAACGGTCGCAGCCGACGCATCCGAAACTGAACGGTGCATCCTCCATGATCACGGCCGCATCGGCCTCCTCGATCATGGGGCCCCAGAGGGACATCCTCCCCCTGATCCCCGAGGGTACCTCGATGCCTGCATACCTGAGTCCTCTGACTACATCGTCCAGAGTCACGTTCATCGGAGGCATGTCGACCTCTATGTTGTCTACTTTCTCCTGGATCACGGCCATGGAACTCAGGGGTTCGTGGCCGAACCTCTCGACCAGATCGAACAGTATCATACTGTTGGGAGGGTCTATGAAAACCTTCATCTGAATGCCTCGCAAATTTCCTTGAACTCTTTCACGGGAAGGGGTTTCCTCTCTTCCGGCGCCTTGTATCCCGTGTCTCCGGAATCTATGGCGTCCAGAGCCGCCTGTATGAGCGGGAGACACTCCCACTCGGCCTCCAGCTGCGCGAACCCGGGCCTGGTCCCGTGCTGCGCACGGCACCTCCTCGGGTCCCCCTGGGGATACCCTCTCCTCTTGGAGAACACCTCGTTGCGGTATGTTCCGCGTATCTGGGTCATCAGTTTCGCGACGGCCTCCGGCGTTCCTTCCGCCAGACATCCGTAGCATGTCTCTTTGACGCTGATCTCCGGGACCATCGTGTGGACGGCACGGACGAGCTGGTCCGGCGTCACCTCCGAATCGGGGGAAATCATCAGAATCCTCGTCTCCCTCTGTCCGCTCACAGTTTCTCCTCCGTGATGTATACCGTCTCCTCGTCCTCGAGACTGTCCAGCTTGCTCAGGTCGTCGTCATAGCGCCCGACCATGTTGGTCCCGTACGGCTCCTCGCCGGTGGGGCCGAACTCCTTGCTGTCGGCCAGCCTTATGCCGATGAGTCCGTGGTGCGGCCTCGACTGGTTGGTGACCCCCAGGTCCCCCTTCCTGCATTTCCTGAAAGGCTCCTGCGGATACAGATCCTGACCTCTGGCACTGTCCCCGTAGAACGTCACCATGGACATCCCCGGGAACGAGAACTGCACCTTCAGCTGACCTATCGGCTTGTGGCTCAGGCCGGTCACCTTCCTGAAATAATGGGCCGTCCTTTCGTCGTCCGTCGTTATCTTCACCCTGAGGACGCGGTCCTTCGGGACGCCGAACGTCTCCGCCTCTCCGGCGGACGACACCCTCATGGTGGCCTCCGGCGTCTGATCCGCGATTATCGCATCATCGGACGTATCGCCCGTCCTCTTCTGTGCGATCCCGAAGGACGCGAGGAACTTCTCCCCTTCCTTCTGGGTCATTCCCACGGAGAGTATGCGAACCGGGTCCGTGACCACCGCGACCCTGTCTCCGGCGGCGGCGCGGGAGACGAGCGCCATGCCCCTCTCCACCGTCCCGGCGATATTGACGGAGGGGCTCAGCTGGCGCCTCTCCTTGTAGAACATTACGTGTCCTTTCCCGACCCCGGAATTCCTGACGGCTACGGTCCCGACATCCCTGACGCCGGTCTCCTCGGAAGCCATCTCCACATCCATGTCATCCCGGCAGCCCATGAACGTCCCCGTCCCCTCGGATACATTGAGGTATCCCTTGGACGAGAGAATCAGTATCTGCTCCGCGGATTCGGGGGAAGCATGGCTGAGTTTCACCGACACGTACGTATCGACGGAACAGCCGTCCCCGAGGACATATCCCAGATCCTTCGTTATGACGATGTTCTCCCTGCTGGTCTCGGAGACCACGGGACGGACATCCGTGATCTTCTCTCCCTCGGCGAGGGCCGTGAGCAGATGCCTTCCCACGGTGATCTTTCCGATCTTCCCGGTCCCGCATCCGTACGCTTTCCTGACGGGCCTCTTGGCGACCATCACGTATGTGGTGCTGTTATCGTTGCCGCCGAGGGCGAAGAACACCTCGTAACGGCGGTAGTCGCCTTCGCTGTCGTCACGGGCGATGTCCGTGGGGAACGCACCGAAGGCGGCGATATCGTTGGTGCTCCACCTGAGGCTGACCCCTTTTATGGAATCGATATGTGCCCTGAACTTTCCGGCGTCCTCCGTATCGTAGAGGCGGACGGCCATCTCCCCGCGGGGCGTCAGAAGGGCGAAGTCGTTCGACACCTCCGTGATCTTCTCGGCCGAGAGGCGGACGGATATGTCAGAACCTTTGATGTAATGCTCCCCGGCGACGGCGTCGGCGAGGGTTGCGCCGGAAGGGAGTTCCTTCTCCTTCCCGTTGACCGTGACGATCATCTGCGGGCCTCCTTCGGCAGGATCTTCTGGAGCTTGGATACGATCTCGTCCAGCTTGTCCTGCGGACAGGTTACGCCTCTGACGACTCCCGTGACGATCTCCTCGATGGTCCCGACGGTCCCGATGTTCTCGGGCGCGGGCATGACGTCGCGGGTCTTCACCCCGATCGAGGCGAAATCCTCGAAATCCACGGGGCACTGGGTGACGACGATGGCGGGAAGGTCCACGTTCCTGAGGATCAGCCTCGCCTTGTAGATGATGTGGTTCCTCACGTTGCCGAGGTGGATCAAAGCGACCTTGTACTGCCTTATCCTCTCGACTTCCAGCGGATCGAGGCCGAATCTGGTACCCGTGGTCACATCGGGGGCGTCGGTCGGTACGCCCGATCCCGCATTGACCACGAGCACGGATGCGTCGATGCCTTCCTCCCTGAGGGCATAGGTTATCTCGCATACGGGTTTCGTGATGTGTCTCCGCCCGGGACCCATGGCTATCACCACGACATCCCTCCCGCTCTCGGAGATCGTGGCCCTCTGTGCGAGGCCTCCTCCGACTCCGAGACCCTGGGATTCCCTGCACTCCACGAAGCTCAGATGTCTTCCGATCTGCTGCTTCATGCCGTCAGCCCTCCGTCACGTCATTCGCCGCTGTTCTCCGGCTCATCCTCACTGTGTAGGTCGAACTCCCTGATTATATCATCGGGCTTTCCGATGGCGACCACCCTTCCGTTCCTCATAAATGCGGCGCGGTCGCAGCAGTTCTGCACGAAATCCATGTCATGGCTGACGACGACGAACGTCTCCCCGAGGGTCTCCCTGGCCCTGAGGACCGATTTCGCCACGATGACCTTGGTGATGGGGTCCATCGTACCGGTGGGTTCGTCGAGGATGACTATCCTCGGCTCCTTGATGAGGACCTGTGCGAATGCGATCCTCTGGCACTCTCCCACGGAGAGGGTGTCGGGATACGCTTCCAGGATCCTGTTGACGTCCTTCTTGTCGAACCCGACGCTGATGAGCACCTGTATCGCCTTCATCTTGGCGAGTTCGGCGGGCATGTTCACGCCGATGCATGTGGAGAGGTTCTGAAGGACGGTGTCGAACGGATAGAGGGTGTACTCCTGATGGAGGATCCCGATGTAGGGGGTGGCGCGGCCCTTGCCCTCGGCCCCCTCCTTCGACATGTCGACCCAATCGTCGCCGATGCGGACCTCCACCTTGCCCTCGGTGGCGGGCGACATACCGGCGATCATCCTCGAAGTGGTGGTCTTTCCGGCACCGGAATATCCGATGATCGCGAACACCTCCCTCTCCGCCACATCGAAGGTGATGCCGTCCACGGCCTTCACGACTCCTCTCACGACGGAGAAGAAGTGTTTCTCGGCGTTGTCGAGCCTGATGATGGGCTGTCCGGTGTCCCCGGCCTTACCCTTCTCGAAGTGGTAGCCCTCCATGAATTTCTCGGTGATGGCCTTGGGGTCGCCTTCCATCTTCACGGCGCCGGCGTCCAGCCAATAGGCCCTGTCGGCCATCTTCTCGAGCGCCTCGGGCCAGTGGGATGCGAACACCATGCAGATGTTGTGCTCCTTCACATACTCCACGAGTTTGCTGTGGATGATCTCGGCCGTATAGGGGTCGAGGGTACCGGTGGGCTCATCCGCCAGGAAGAACAGGGGGTCTTTCGCCAGCTGCCTCGCCATGACGATCCTCTGTTTCTCCCCTCCCGACAGATCCCTCGCGATGTGCATGGTCCTGTGGGCCATGTTGACGAACTCCAGGAGGGAGATGGCCTTCTCCACGCGCTTGGGGGCGTGTTCGTCGATCGCCTCGAGGACGTTCTCGATGACGGTCTTGTCGCCGAAGAGGGCGAACGTCCTCTGCAGCATGATGGCGATCCTTCCGCGGACCTCCTCCCTGAGGGGGTCATGCTCCGGAAGGGACCAGTAGTCCACCGTCACGGTCTGCGTGTCCCCCCTGCACTTGGAACAGGGCGTCCCCTCGAAGGGGAGGTCGATGTTGCCGCAGTCGCAGCAGCGGTTGACATGATAGAGTACGCGGCCGGTGTCGGGGGCGTAATCCACGCTTCCCCTCAGCATATGGAGGAGGACACTCTTCCCCGCGCCGCTCCTTCCGATAAGTCCCACAATCTCCCCGGTCCTGATGACTGTGCTGAAATCCTCGAGGACGGTTTTTCCGTTGAACTTTTTGCTCACGTGTTCTATCGTGATGAGATCGGCAGATTTTGGCATGATTTGGCGGTACGAATCCAAGGTATAAAATAATGGCATTAACCCGTGTTAACTTCCAAATGCCAGATATGTCCCGATCCCCCGGACCGCCCGCCGAAAATCTCCCTGATATCTGGGTTGGACGGATATTATTAATATTGGATACACAATGTATCCAACCATGGCGATTCCGGAAAACCGCACCCGTCTCGGCGGGCCGATCCCCAAATTCAAAGACTACCACATCTGGAAGGCACTGTACTGCCTGAGCAGATCCGCACCCATCGGACGCAAGAAACTGGCAACCCTCGTGGGAGTCGGGGAAGGAAGCACCAGGACGATCCTCTCCATGCTTCAGGAGAGCGGGGCGATCTCCGTCAAGAAGAACGGTGTCACCCTCACACCCGAAGGAAAGAAGATCTGGTCGTCCGTAGCCATGAACGTCACCTCGCTCAGAGTGGACACGCTCACCATAGGGGCCATAAACTGCGCCGTCCAGGTCCCGCATGCCGCAGGCAAGGTGAAATACGGGTGCGAGGAACGCGACAGCGCCATAAAATCCGGGGCCACGGGTGCGACCACGCTCGTCTGCAGCAACGGCATCCTGATGTTCCCCGGGAACGAATATCCCCTGGATGTCAAATCGGACAAGGCCATAAGATCCGCATTCAACCTCTCCAACGACGATGCCATCATCATCGGCACCGCGGATACGATGGAGGCGGCGGAGGAAGGGGCCGTCACCGCGGGACTCGAACTCCTGGGAGGACTTCAGCTGAAACAGGAGAGCGACCCGATGTACTCGCCCCTCAGTTCCAGCAACGAACTCATCGCCCTCGCATTCATGGTACACGACCTCGTGGGAGGTCTCCCGGTCTGCGCGAAGAGCAGGGACAACCTCGGGATCAGGATCGAGAACGGGAAGGTCATCGACAACGCCTACACGGGTGCGGTCCTGGAGGAAGTCCTCAAGATCGGGACCACCATCAGAAGGATCGCCGTATCCGGACCATACAAGGGGATACGTGTCATCGTCACGCCGCTGGAACTCAACAACAGCGTCATCGCCGCCATCGGAGTCGTCGACATAAGGACGATGGCAGGGATCAACAACCCGATACGCCTTCACGAGGACGACGAACTGTAAGCAAATTATATATAGAACCTAAAACAGATTATCGGGAGAGGAGCAGTATGACAACCGACGGGCCGGAGGAACCCCTGGAGATCGTGAAGAAACTCAGGGGAGTAGTCCACGCATTCTATCTCAACAAGGAAATCCTCGCCAAAATGAAGGAAGAGGAAGCGAAAGTACGTGCCGCAGGCGGCAACATCAATGTGAACAACACCGGGTTTTCCACAGCGCTCACCCGCGACCACGTGATTGCGATCATAAAAGATCCGAGATTCAGGCCTCCGCCGGAACCCACCGTCACGCTCATGTCCGACGACGGCAAGACCATGGGTGTCGAGGTGTTCCCGTTCACCATGGACCAGTATTCCAAAAGGGATGACGTCGTCTGGCTGTCCGATGCGTTCGTCATGTTCCCCGAGGTCCACGGAAACGGAGGCGAGAAATTCATCATGCCTCCGGTAAGCTTCCCGGAGCTCAATCCGAGCAACGGATGCAAGGACGTCATATCCTGCAGTCCCGCACCCACGTGCGACCTGCTCATGAGACAGTACTACAAATATCCGGACGATCCGAAACTGGCATCCGTCCTGATAGCCTTCAACGACTGTCCCAAAGACCCCAACTTCAAGACGGATCTCTCATCCGTCACCATTCCGACGAAGATCTGAAAGAACGGGGGCCATCCCCCGTTCCCGGATCCGTCCTTTCTCCATACTTATTTAGAACTTACCGCAGAAAGTTCCAACGGCGCCGACAACCGTTTATATGTCCCGAATTTCGAAACGGTATGGCACATGTGACATTCAGATATACGGGGCGGCAGCTGTCGAAAAGGATAGTTCTCCTCCTCATCGGTCTTTTCGTCATGACCCTCGGTGTCGCAATGTCCAAGAAGGCAGGGATAGGTACCACCCCCATCTCCTGCGTACCCGCCACCCTGAGTTATCTCACCCCTTACACCATGGGCACGGTCACGGTGGTCTTCAATGCGATCCTCGTGCTGCTGCAGAAGGTCGTCCTCGGAAAACAGTTCAAGAAGTTCCAGATCCTTCAGATCCTGATGGGTTTCGCCATCGGAATCCTCACCGATGTGAATCTCGAAATACTGTCGTCCCTGAATCCGGATTGGTATCCCGCGCAGTGGTTCTGGTGCGTCATATCCTGCCTCCTGATCGGATTCGGGGTCACGCTCGAGATCCATGCGAGTCTCCTCGTAGCTCCCGGGGAAGGCCTCGTGGTCGCCTTCGTCACCCGCTACAAGATACCCCTTCCGAGGATGAAGATCGTGTTCGATTACTCGATGGTCATCTTCGCCGCTTCGGTCTCCCTCATATTCTCGGGCGGACTGCACGGAGTGAGGGAGGGAACCATATTCGGAGCGCTTGCCATGGGACTCATAATAGGATTCTGCAGGAAGCATTTCGGTGCCCGCCTGGACAGATTCCTCGAATGACCCAGATGCGGAATCTTAACAGGGATTCGGGAGACAAACGCATTATAACCAACCTCCCGCATAACAATCGATTATGTTAAGTCTCAACCGCTGTCCCAAGTGCTCGAAAGAGACCGGGATAAGGGTCGTTCCTCCCGAAGATACCCTTGCGAGGATACGGCCCCTCATGGAAAAAGCAGGCATGGAGAAACCCAGGGATATTACCGGTTTGGACCGTCTGGGTATTCCCGTGTTCTCCGTCGACAGACCGGCGGCGCACCCCGGGGAGAAGGATCATTTCTACAACGGGAAGGGGGCCACCCCGGAGCAGGCGGAGGCGTCCGGTATCATGGAGGCCATGGAGAGATATGCTGCGGAACCCAGGGATACCGACGAGATCGCATACGGCACCTACGAACAGGCGCGGGAGATCGGACTCACGGTCAACCCAGAGGACCTCATCCTGCCGGAACCTTACCACGGGGCATGGATGGGTCAGCAGATCGCATGGTGCGAAGGATACGAGATGTTCAGGGGGTGTCCCGTATGGGTGCCCGCCTGCGCAGTATACCATACATATGTGCCAGACGGCGATATGCAGCTGTTCAGGTCCCACACCAACGGCATAGCTGCGGGGAACACGATGGAGGAGGCCATCCTCCACGCCCTGTTCGAAGACATCGAAAGGGATGCGTGGTCCATCGCGGAATACAGAGAAGTCGCGAACTGCGATCTCACCATCGAAGACGAGAACTCCGTCCCCGGACAGCTTCTGAAGAAATTCGAGGACAACGGGGTGCACGTCCATCTGAAGGAGATCACCACCGATGTAGGCGTCACCACCATCGGTGCGGCCGCCGATGATGTCGAGACGAAGGACCCGGAGATGCTGACCATAGGTGTGGGAACCCATCTTGATCCGCAGATCGCGGCCACCCGCGCACTCACGGAGGTGGCCCAGAGCAGAGCCACCCACAAGGACGGAACCAAGATCAACGCCCAGCTCCAGAAAGTCACGAAAGAGATGGGATATGAAGGCGTCAAGAAGGCTAACCCCCTGTGGTTCCGGGACTGTGCCAGCAGGAAAAAACTGGAGGATATTCCCAACCTCGCCACAGATTATGTCCTTGATGACATAGAGGTGGTACTGGGACATCTCATGGATGCGGGATTCGACATGGTCATCTGCAACGACCTGACCCGGCCCGAGACGGGGGTCCCGGTGGTCAGGATGACCGTGCCCGGATTGGAAGTATCGACGATGGATCCCGAAAGAGAGGGCGGAAGACTCGTCGGAATGTGGCCTCCGCAGAGATACTGACACTGCTGAAAAACCCCTTCCCGCCGCAACGGCGGGCCGGTTTTTTATTCCTTTATTATTCCTTTTTCAGGGAATGATAAAAAGGAATGATAAATCTCGGACAGACCTCCGAAAAGGATCTTACCGGCACAGCCGAACAGAAATACAGTGAAAAACAGGATCCCTTCCCCTTTCGGGGAAGGGTAAGAAGTTTTTACGGAACAGGTGCGCAGTTATCCGCCGCCGGACGGCATCATTTCGGATATGTCGACCTCTCTCTCCATCTTTTCCAGGTCTTCGATATTCTTCGTGCTGCCGTACTCTTTGGCCTTGCGCTCCTTGAAGGACGTGGTTCTGTACTCCGACGGATCGGCCGGCTGGATCGTGTGGGCCACATAGTAGAGGCCCGACGTGTCCAGTTTTATCCAGACCTTTCCGCCTTCTTCCTTTATATCCTCGATCTTACCGACCGTGGATGTAGGGGAGTACTTCACCACGTCCCCCTTATCCATACGCGATCATCCCTTGATGACTGCAGTCCTCTCTCCGGCGGGCTGGAACTCTCTGAGTCCACCGCGTCCGATCTCCTTCGTGATGTTCGCGAAGTCGAAGATCAGAGACTTGTCGGAGAAGGCGACCTTGATGAGCGGGGATGCTACGAAGGCGTCTCCGCGGGCGACGTGGGCCGCCTTGGGGATTCCCGCGTAACCGGACAGGTGTCCGACGTTCATCGCGTAGTTGGGGTAGTTAGGTCCACGGACTTCCATGGGCAGACCCTCATCGGACCTGTATGCGTAGGAGTTCGCGGAACCGCACTGGTCCTGCAGGTCGAATCCGTAGAATCCGAGCCTTCCGGTCCTCTCCTTGTGCTGGAGCATGGACTGGTACCAGAGGTTGAGACCGTTGTCGGCAACTCCGGTCGCCATTGCACCGGCGATACCGGTGGAAGCGGCGGTGACGGTTGCACGCTGGGATCCACCGAAGTGGGTCTCCATGACAGCGGGGTAGCGCTCGTACATCTCAAGGGCGTAGGACGAGATCTCGTCTCCGAGCTTGAGCTGCTTCTCGTAGTCGTCGGGCTTGACGCCGCAGAATCCGCCGTACCTGTCGTTGATGACATCGACGGCGTGGTAGACGTAGTCCTCGAGGATGTTGTCGGTGTAGGCCGCAGTTGCGTACTGGGTGAATCCGACTCCTCCGGACATGTATCCGCCGAGGTAGACCTGGTCGTAGATGATGGCTCCGAGGGCGACGGTCTCGAGGACTGCGCGGGCGGGGTCGTCGGGGTAGACACGGTCGGACTGTACCATATCGTCGAGGAATCCGAAGGTGATTCCTCCGGGCTCGTTGGGTCCTCTGACACGCCTTGCGGGCATCATGGATCCCATGTTGATGGACATGTGCTTTGCGGAGTATGCGAAGTCAGCGATGGCTGCCTCTCCTGCTGCGAGTTTGTAGGAGGAGATGAAGGCCATGGAGATCTGCATGGCGGCGTGCCTGGAGACGGTTGCTCCATCCATCACACGTCCGACCATGGTCGGGACGCGGACAGCCTGCATGACGGTCTTTCCGATCGCTTTCTTGAGCTTCTCAGCCTGGTCCTTGGGGAAGTTCTTGTTGATGTCGATGACGAACCTCTTGTCGAGTTCGTCGATCAGCTCATCGTCTCCGGAGAAGACTTTGACGTAGGAGTCGTAGACGAGTGCGGGGTTGCACTCTGCCATGTGCTCCTGAACGACTGCTCCTCCGGGCATGGTGTGGTTGACGGTCTCGAGGTACGCGTTGATGGTCTCGGGGGTGACTTCCTTTCCAAGCCTTCTCTCGATGGTCTGGTGAGGGGAGTCGAGTCCGACGAGGACGGTCCTCCTGATGTCGT
>CAZHJV010000024.1:0-15171 GCA_964533525.1 uncultured Methanomassiliicoccales archaeon
GTCTTCACCGAGACCGTCAACAAGTACGTCATCACCTTCAGGAACGGCGACGACGTCCTCCAGGACACCGAGTTCGCCTACGGGGCGACCCCGGTATACTCCGGAACGGACCCCGCCAAGGCCGCGACCGCCCAGTACACCTACAGCTTCAGCGGCTGGAACCCCGAGATCGTCTCCGTCACCGGAGAGGCCACCTACGAGGCCGTCTTCACCGAGACCGTCAACAAGTACCATGTGGCATTCGTCTCCGAAGGAAAGGTATTCTGCGAGGGCGATCTCTCCTATGGGGAGGTCATCACCGCCCCCTCCGAAGATCCCGTCAAGAGCCCCTCCGGCGGACACAGCTACGTCTTTGCCGGATGGGACGGGTTCACCGAGGGAATGAAGATATCTTCCGACATGACGTTCGCCGCGGTGTACAAGGAATACGTGGACCTCCGTGAGGACGGCAAGACATACACCGTTGAAGTCGGAGGAGATGCGCTCTTCTCCGCCGCCCAGCTCGCAGCGGTGAAGAAAGCGGCCGTAGCCGACGGATCCGTCACCATGACGGTCGTCTCCGGAGGAAGCACCGCCGTCTTCAGCAACGCCGCCCTGAGGACCCTCGACACCGGCTCCGATGCGGATTATTCCGCAGTGGTGATCCCCTCGGATTCCATGTCTCCGACCGTCAAGGGCATCGTCGGCGACAACACCGCCTATGAGGTTACTTTCGGTCCCAACAAGCAGTTCGGAGGAGCGGTCACCGTGACCGTCCCGTACGAGCTCACGGCCGGAAGGAACGCGGACAATCTCATAGTCTACTACATCGACGGCGACGGAAATGTCACCGAGATCGGCTGCACCTACGCCGACGACGGACATGTGACCTTCGAGACGAACCACTTCTCCGTCTATGCGGTCATGTACATCGCCGACGATACGTCGAAGGGCAGTTTCATGTCCGAGGAGATGCTCATCGCAGTCTGCATCGCAGTCCTTATCGCGGTCGCCGTCGGAGGCATCGCCAGGTGGAGGAACTCGAAGAGGTGAGAAACCCTTTGAAAACGGGACCCGGCGGGCCGGAAACGGCCCTCCGTGTCCCCGTACCTTTCCCTTATGCGGAAGGGAAGGATCCGTCCCCGGACGGATCCCCCTTCCCGAAGGACGCAATTCTTAAATCGGATACAGGGATGGTACGGCCGTGATAGACAGGCAGAGACTCGAGGAATCGCTCAACCACGACGAGTCGAACAACGCATCCGAGAATTATTTCTACATCCCCCTCGGGGCGCTCTTCACGAGGCTGTTGGTACACACCCGTGTGACGCCCAACCAGCTGACCATGTTCTGGGGCATCCTGATGTTCGTCAGCGCGTTCGGGTTCCTGTTCGGGAATTACCTGCTCAACATCGTCTGCGGCATATGCTGGGTCATCGCCTACGCACTCGACTGCGCCGATGGCTCCCTGGCCCGCTACACCAATCTGAAGTCCGGCCGCGGGGATTATCTGGACGGGATCAACCACCGTCTCACATACCCCCTCCTCATGTTCTGCATAGGATATTCCGCCTATGCGTGGGGCCGCACGGAGGTCTTCGGCATCCACATCAATCCGATCATCTATCTCGTGGCCGGCGCCGTCGCCGGTACCTGCATGGTGCTCATCATAGACTGCGGCAACATCTACAACAGGATCATGCCGGAGAAGGAGATCGTGACGAACAGCGGGACCACAGGCATGGAGGGGGAGTTCGTCAAACACAAATCCTTCTTCAAGAAGGTCGTCCCCTTCAGTCCCCTCCCGTTCACCAACATGCTGTTCCTGATACCGTTCTTCGCCCTCTTCCGTCTTCTGGACGTGTTCATCGTATTCTACGCCCTCGTCTATTTCGCCGGTTCGATGTACCGTGCGCACCTCCTGTACAAGATGATTCCCGGCCCGGACATGAGCGGGCGTTTCCGCTGAGGGAATACCGTGAAGACCCATGCGGACTGTGCGGCGTGCCTCATGAAGAGGGTCCTGTTCCAGGCCCGTCTCGCGGGCACCGGGAGGGAGTTCGGGGCCGTGCAGGCCGCGGTGAGGGAATATGCGAGGCTCATGTCCCCGGATATCTGCTCCGCGGAGATCGCCACGCACGTCCATTCGGCTGCATACGCTGCGATGGGTTCGGACGATCCGTATCTCTCCATGAAGATCGATGCGGACAGGACGGCGGAGAGATACGTCCCGGATGCGGAGAGATTCATAGACGGTTCGGAGGACCGTTTCGCGGCCGCGGTGAGGGTCTCGATAGTCGGGAACATCATGGATTTCGGGATGGGTCTCGCCATCGACAGCCCGGAGGAGTTCGGAGGGATGTTCAGATCCCTCCTGGACCAGGGCATCGGTTCCGACCAGACGGCGGAGCTGAGGAAACTGGCGGATTCCAGCGATACCGTCCTCTACGCGTTCGACAACTGCGGGGAAGTGCAGTTCGACAGGCTCCTGATAAGGGAGCTGAAGGCCATGGGGAAGAGGGTTGTCGGGGTCGTGAGGGGCGCGCCCATCCTCAACGACGTCTCCATGGAGGATGCGCTGCGCATCGGGATGGACAGGGAGCTCGACAGGATCGTCTCCACGGGAGGATTCTGCGTCGGATTCTCGGAGGAACTGATGAAGGACGATCTGAAGGAGGAGATCGGGAGGGCGGGCCTTCTTATCGCCAAGGGCATGGCCAACTTCGAGTCCCTGTCCGACATGGATCTGCCCGTCCCCGTCGCATACCTTCTCCGTGCGAAATGCATCCCGGTGGCGTCGTCCCTCGGTGTGCCGGTGGGTACGAACGTGGTCAGGATAAAGACAGAGTCCGTTTAATAGGGAGAGATTATGCCGCAGAATATGAAGTCCGAAGTACGGCAGGCCGTGATAATGGTCGGGGGTCTGGGGACCCGTCTTCTGCCGCTCACGCTGACCCGTCCGAAACCGGCCATGCCGGTTCTGGACAGGCCGTTCCTGAAGTATCTTATCTCCTCCATGGCCGAGGCGGGCATAGAGGAGGTCATCTTGGCATGTGGGTATAAATCCGACATGCTGGCACATGCCGTAGGGGACGGTTCCGACATGGGCGTGCGCATAGTCTACTCGGACGAGGACACCCCCCTGGGGACCGGAGGGGCCATCAAGAATCTGGAGGACAGGCTCGACCCCGTGTTCCTGGCGGCCAACGGCGATACGCTGACCTCCGTCGATATCGCGTCGCAGATAAAGGAACACTTCGACACATGTGCCAGCGTCACCGTTTCCCTCTCCGAGGTGGAGGACACCTCGCAGTGCGGGGTCGTCCGTCTCGGTCCCGGCGGGAGGATCCTCGGATTCCAGGAGAAGCCCAGGAAGGAGGAGGCGTATTCCAACCTCGCCAATTCCGGGGTGTATGTGGTGGACCGGTCCGTCCTGGGATACATCCGGAAGGACACGTTCTGCGACTTCTCGAAGGAGATATTCCCCCTGCTCATCGAGAAGGGGGAGAGGCTCCAGGGCCACATGGCCAAGGGGATATGGATAGACATCGGGCGCCCCCACGACCTCATCAGGATGAACCTCCTGATGGCGGAGCGCCTCGACCCGGGATCCCGCATCCTCGGACAGGTGTCCGGTTCGGAATTGGAAGGCACCGTCTATACGGGCGAGGGCAGTATACTGGATTCATCAGAAGTATCCGAATCGGTTATATCCGAAGGGTGCATTGTGAAGACATCGCGCATCGTCTCGTCTTTTGCAATGAGGGGCTGCCGTACGGAAGGGGCGTACGTGGAGAACTCCATCCTGGGCGAGGGATGCATACTAGGAAAAGGATGCAGGGTCACGGATTCCGTCCTGAAGGACGGCACCGTGGTGGAAGAGAACCGCATCATCAGCAGAACGGTGGGATAAGAACGGTCGAGATAATCAGATCCAGAGCGCCTCTCCGCATAGGATTGGCCGGAGGGGGCACGGACGTGGATCCGTACGCCTCCGAGAAAGGCGGATACGTCTTCAATACCACGATAAACAAGTACGCATACAGTACGCTCACACCCAGGAAGGACCATAACATCAACGTCACGTCCCTCTACTACGGGAGGTACAGGGCGCCCCTGGACGACGGCCCCCTCCCCCTGGACGGGAACATGGACCTCATCAAGGCCGTCACCAATTATTTCGAGGTGACCGACGGGTTCGACCTGAGCATACGTTCGGATGTCCCCGCGGGTTCCGGCCTCGGCGGATCCTCCACCATGATCGTCTCCATGATCGGCGCCCTGTCCAACTGGCTGGACGTCGACATGTCGAAGATGGAGATGGCGGGTCTCGCGTACCACCTGGAAAGGGAGGTCATAGGACTCAAGGGCGGGAAACAGGACCAGTACGCCGCCGTCTTCGGAGGGTTCAATTCCCTCAAGATCGACGGGAACGGTGTCGCGATCCTCCCCGCCAGGATCTCCCCGGACATCGTCAACGAACTCCAGTGCCGTTCCGTCGTATGTTTCACCGGGATGACCCACGATTCCGCGGCCATCATCGGGACCCAGATCAAATCCTACAAGGAGGGGAAGAACGACGAGGCGCTCGACCAGGCCAAGGACATCGCCATAAGGATGCGTACCGCCCTGAGACACGGCGACATAGACGAGGCCGGTTCCCTCCTGGGCGAGTCGTGGGAATCCAAGAAGAGGTTCTCCGACAAGATCACCAACCCCAGTATCGACAGCCTTTACAATCTGGCACTTAAGAACGGTGCCATAGGCGGGAAAGTGTCCGGCGCCGGCGGAGGCGGGTTCATGTACTTCATCACCAAGTACGACAAGAAACCCCTGCTCTCCAAGGCCCTTCAGGAGGCGGGCGCCCAGGTCACGGACATACAGTTCGAGCCCGAAGGCATCATCTCCTGGAGAAGCAGGCATGACTGAGGGCCGCGCGGCCGTCCTGACGGACAGGGACGATACGCTCTGTCCCGACGTCCCCCACAACGGGGATCCTGCCAAGATGCAAGTTTTCCCGTACGTCCCCGCGGCAGTGAAGCGTCTCAACGATGCGGGTTTCCTGGTCCTGGTGGTCACCAACCAGTCGGGCATCGGCCGCGGGATGTACACCGTCGACGATATGAAGGCGGTCAATGCGGAGATGGAGAGGCAGATCGCCGCCGGAGGCGGGAGGATAGACGATGTCTTTTTCTGCCCCCACCGTCCCGACGAGATGTGTTCCTGCCGCAAACCCGCGACGGGTATGGGTCTGCAGGCCGTGGAGAAATACGGTCTCGACCCGTCGAAGTGTTATATGGTCGGCGACAAGGACGGGGATATCGGGTTCGGGGAAGCCCTCGGGATGAAGACGTTTCGGGTATCTGGCACATTCACATTCGCCGATGCTGTTGACCGCATACTGCGCGATGCCGGGAAGGAATGACGGGCCGAGGACAGTTATAATTATCCCGATGCCTATGGACATCCGTTATCGGAATGCCGGATCCGCCCGGATTCCGCGGAGGGATTTCATATGAAGGCCAAGACCCAGACATCGGAACAGATAAGGGAGGAACTCTTCCGGAGGTACCCCTGCCTCGCATCCTGCGAGAAGGAGTTCGACGAGGCGTACGGACTCATCCTCTCCTGCTACAGGAACGGAGGCAAACTCCTCCTCGCCGGCAACGGCGGGAGCGCCGCCGACAGCGACCACTTCACCGGGGAGATGACCAAATCGTTCAGATTCAGCCGCGCCCTGGATAAGGAGTTCGAGGAGAACCTCGCGGATCTGTACGGCGACGAGGGGAGGAAGTTGGCCGAGAATCTCGAGGGAGGGCTTATGGCCATCCCTCTGACGCAGTTCGCCGCGGCCAACAGCGCGTTCATGAACGACGTCAGTCCGGAATCCGCATTCGCGCAGCTCGTCCAGACGTTCGGGAGGAAGGGCGACGTGTTCATAGGCATCACCACCTCTGGAAACTCTGGAAACATCCTGAAGGCCGTCATGGCGGCAAGGGCCCGCGGGGTCGGGACGGTGTGCCTTACCGGGGAGACCGGAGGGAAGTGTAAGGATCTCTGCGACATCTGCATCCGCGTCCCCGAGACGGAGACGTTCAAGGTCCAGGAACTGCACCTGCCGGTCTACCACGCCCTGTGCGCCATGACCGAGGCCGCCCTGTTCGAATCCAAGGCCGTCCCGGTCAAGAAGTGATATCCTGGCGGCCAATCTCCGTCCAGGCAGGGGAAAGAGCCTCATCGCCTCCCCGGACGATTACACGTGTCTCGATCTGGAGACCACCGGACTGAGCCCGTCCAGGGACTGGATCATCGAAGTCGCGGCATACAGGGTGCGCGGAGGGAACGTGGAGGACCGTTTCGTCAGTCTCGTCAGACCCGGAGATATCTCGAGGGTCACGCCCTTCATCACGGAACTTACTGGTATCACGCGCGGCATGGTGTCCGACGCGCCGATGCCGGACGAGGTCCTGCCGGAACTCTTCGGATTCATCGGCGATGACATGGTCGTGGGACACAACGTCTGCTTCGACATGAACTTCCTTTACGACGGCGCCCTGAAGATAGGTATCGAGCCGATAGGCAACGATTTCACGGATACGATGAGGATCTCCAGAAGGACCTACCGCGATCTCCCGAACCACAGACTGGGCACGCTGGCACATTATCTTTCGGTGGTGCCGAACGGGGCCCACCGCGCCGCCGCGGACGTGGAGACCACCATCGGCTGCTACGAGAAGATGGTGAAGTCCCGCTGCGCCCGTTTTCCGGATTTCTGGGACCGATCAGGACATCCGTGCGAGGATCTTCGGAAGCAGCCACAGAGCGAACAGCGGGATCGATACGACCCGTCCGTTCTGCGAATACGTGTTCAGCGATGCGACGGCCCCCTTCCCGGGATGGGAATCGAGGTAGATGCCCAGACTCCTGGCTCTGACCCGTTCCCCGGATTTGACCTCTATGGGGATGAAATCCGAACCGAAGGATGCCAGGAAATCCACTTCCGCACTGTTTCCCGACCGCCAGCAGTAGACTCTGCCCCGGCAGATTCTGACGATCTCGCATAAAGCGTAATTCTCCGCCATCGCGCCCCGATACAGGGCGAACCTCTCCGATCCTCCGATGGCGTCCGGTATGCTCAGGCCGGCCAGATGTCTCATGATGCCGGTGTCGGAACAGTACAGTTTGAAAGACGAAGGATCCGACTGGATCGACGGGAGGTCCGTACCGGTCGTAATCGGAACCTGATAGACGAGTTCGGCTCTGCCGAGCCAATCCACGGAAGACCACAGATCCCTCGCCCTCGCACCCTTAGCCGCATGTCCCAGAACGAATTTGCTGTTGTCCCGCGCCAGTTGGGCGGGGACGGATTTCCACACGGATTCCCCGTTCTCCCTGACCTTCCCCTCCCCGTACCTCAGGATGTCCAGGATGTACCTTTCGATGAGAGATCCGAGTATCCTGTCCACTGCGGAAGCGTCGTGATTCGCAACCCATTCGCCGACGGCCTCGGGAAGTCCTCCGATGCAGAGGTATTCGGCGTACAGAGGCTCCAGTCTCGAACGGAAGACCTCGACGGATCCGGCGGGGTCTTCCTCAAGGGCATCGACGATCGCCCCCTGGCCGTTTGCGCGGAGGAATTCCCTGAAAGAAAGGGGATACATGCAGTAATCCTCGACCTTGCCCACGGGCGGGGACGTGGTCATGAGTTTGACACCCAGTAGGGAGCCGGCGCAGACGACATCGTAACGGCCGTCCTCGCAGAAGTATTTCAGGGCGGTTATCGCCCGGGAGCAGAGCTGGATCTCGTCCAGGATGATGAGGCAGTCGGTCCCGATAGGTCTGCCTCTGAGACCGCCGAGCATCGTTACGATGCGGTCGATTCTCAGGTCGGAATCGAACACCGCACCCAGACTGTCCTCGATCTCGAAGTTGAAATATGCGCAGTCGGGATAACTCTTCCCCAATTCCCTCATGACCCATGTCTTGCCGCATTGGCGCACCCCTCTGATCACGGCGGGTTTGTGGCCCGGCCTGGATTTCCATTCGAGCAGGTCCTTGAGAATGTCGCGGTCCATGGGATAGGTCATGATATCGGGTTTGTATTATTTAAATATCGTTTTTAACCAAATTTGGCTTTTTTTAATATTAAAAATAACCAAATTTGGCTATTTTCGGCATTTAAGATGAAAATACAATTCAGTTAAACCTCGAAAGAGACAGCATCCGCCGTCAGGCTGGGAGGGAACGGCACACCGATTGCCGCGGCATATCCGCGGCGCCGGACCCGGTGGCGCCCTGCTCTAATTATAAGTAAGACGATGGCATAGCGGAACCCAGAGTGACACACATGTATGTCATATCCCTTATCGTCAAGAACGAGTTCGGCGTCATGCAGAGAGTCATGGGCGAATTCACCCGTAACAAGATCAACGTCGAGACCATCGTCGTCGGGAAATGCGAGGTCCAGGGGAAATCCAGGATGGTCCTTTCCGTCATCGACAGGGGAGAGGCGGAGCTTGCCATGGGCAGACTTCAGAAGCTTCAGGACGTCTACGGTGCGGAACTCGTCCCCGAGTCGGGGCAGTCCGCATATGCGCTCATCTCGACCTCCAACGGCAACGTCGGCGTGGTCGGAGGGTCCGATCAGGTCGAGGAGATCATCGCCCGTTCGGAACCGGATAAGTACGTCAAGGCCCTGAACGCCCTCTGAACAGGTGTGCCAGTATCGGAAGGATCCTTATGGAAAAGTGCGAGAAGATATGGTTTAACGGAAAGCTTGTCGATTGGAACGACGCGAAAGTCCACGTTCTGGCACATGCCCTGAACTACGGGACCGGCGTCTTCGAGGGCATCAGGGTCTACAGCACCCCCAAGGGCCCCGCCATCTTCAGGCTTAAAGATCATGCGAGGAGGCTCGTCGACGGATGCAAACTCATGGGCATCGACACCGTCTTCGACGGGAAGAAGTACGGACTCGAGGACATCATGGAGGCCATCAGGGCCGCCGTCCGCGCCAACAAGAACGTCGATTACGTCAAGCCCTGCATCTTCCTCAGCGGAGAGGAGGTCGGACTCAATCCCGTCGGCGTCCCCGCATCGTTCGCCATCACCTGCATCAATATGGGAGCGTACCTCGGGAAGGACGCCAACGCGGGCATAAAGCTCATCACCGCCTCCTGGCAGAGGCCCGACTACCTGTGCGGGCCCGCCGGGGCGAAGGTCAACGGTTCCTACGTTGCATCCTGCCTCGCCAAGAGGGAGGCCATCCGCCAGGGCGCCAACGAGGCCGTCATGCTGAACAAGGAGGGCCGTGTCGCCGAGTGCACCGGGGAGAACATCTTCATGTACAAGTTCGGGAAGGTCTACACCCCGTCCGCCGCGGAAGGCATCCTCCAGGGAGTCACCAGGTCCTCCATCATCCAGATCGCCAAGGATCTCGGATACGAGGTCTGCGAGTGCCCCGTCACCAGGTTCCAGCTGACCACCGCCGACGAGGTTTGGCTCACCGGTACCGCCGCGGAGGTCGCACCTGTCACCGAGATCGACGGACGCACTGTCGGCGACGGAAAGCCCGGGGAGATCTCCGCGAAGATCCACCAGAAGTTCTCCGAGATCGCCACCGGCAGGGACCACAGCTACGACGCATGGCTCGACTACGTCGAGTGAAACATTTCAGGGCCTTCGGGCCCCTTTCTTTTCCGGAAAACCGAAGAAACCGGTTTTCCGGATCACTCTTTCTTCTTCTCTCCGGGATACATCGAGTAATAATCGACGTGATACACCTTGCAGAAGAATTTCGACAGGAACTTCCCGAATCCCCACAGCTGATGGAAGGTCATTATCGGGACCTTGGGGTTCAGGTGGGACTCCCCTTCCGCACGGGTGCCGAAATCGTATCTGATGTAGGAGATCTTCACTTTCCTGTCGGAGTACTTCATGAGGTCCATGAGGACCTTCCATCCCTTGTACTCGAAAGTGTCCCAGCAGCCCTCGATGACGGGTCTGAAGGTATCGCACCTCACCGCAAACAATCCGCTCATGAAATCCTTCGCGGTCTGTTTCCCGTGGAGTTTGAAGAAGACCTTGCAGAACAGTTCCACGGCCTCGGAACCGAATGCCCTCTTGAATCCCATGGACATCCTGCTGTTTCTGACGCCGACGCACAGGTCCGCACCCTCCTCCATTTTTCCGTAAAGTTCTCCGAGGGCGGAGACCGGATGCTGGAAGTCGCAGTCCATGCAGAGTGCGTAATCCGTATCGGCGGTGGCGAATCCCTCCATGACGGAGGCGGCCAATCCCCTCTCCTATTCCCTCACGCGGATGGAGGTCAGGGGGTCTCCGAGACCTTTCACGAGTTCCACGGTCCCGTCCGTGGAACCGTCGTCCATGAAGACTATCCTGAAATCGGGGTAGGCCTCCCTGATCGCCTTCGCCATCTCGACGACGTTGCCTTTTTCGTTGTATGTGGGAATGACCACGGTGAGGGTGCCTGCCATCTTTCTGTCTCCTTGACGGAGGCCGATTATCGGGTGTACCTATTTATACGGAACGCCGGCGGATCCTTCAGGACGAGTCCTTCCCGTCCAATCCGCGGCGTTTCTTCACCACGAACGACAGGAACATGCTGATGCCGATGACCGCGAAGATCATGATTATCATGAAGATCTCGGCCCTGTCGCTGCTGAAGAATCCCAGCATCGCGTTGCCGAGGAGCATTATGACGCCGTACTTCAGGATGCATCCGACGGTTATGTAGAATGCGGACTTCTTCGTATCCCACCCGGCGATGGCGATGAACGCGCCCGCGAAGGGGATCATCGGCGCGACCCTGTTGAGGAGCAGCAGTCTCTCGTCCCCCATGACGAGGAATCCGGTGTAGGTGTCCACCAGTTTCTCGATCTTCTTCGGTATGCGTATGTGTTTCACGACGTAGTACAGGGAGAATATGCCGGCGAGTTCCGCCAGGACCGCGGCCGCCAGGAGCTCGCATCCGAACACGATGGGCACGTTGTGTTCTGCACCGGCCATGAACCCGAGTATGAAGAAGAGTTCCGGCAGCGTCGGTACGAGCAGGGCATCCAGAAGGAATATCAGGAAGATGCACAGAAGGATCCCGAGGTCCCCGTTCCCTCCGAACAGGTCGTAGATGGACTGACCGATGTTGATGCCCATGTTGTCTCCGTTCCGATGTTATCCTATAATCGTTTATAATCCCGCGTCCGAAGGTTCAGATATTTGTTTATAAGGTTGATTCTTTACGAGACGTCGTTTCGGACAGCCTCAGAGCGTCCGCGTCCGGGGAATCATATGCCCGATATGGAGATCACCGTTGGAATATGCGCATACAACGAGGCGCAGATCATCGAGAGGTCCGTCCGTTCCGTATACGCCCAGAAACTTTCAGGTATCGCAGTTAAGGAGGTCCTCGTCGTTTCCAGCGGGAGCACCGACGGCACCGACGACGTCGTGAAGGGCCTCATGGAGGAGTATCCGAACCTCCGCCTGTTCAGGCAGGAGAAGAGGGAGGGTAAGAACTCCGCCATCAATTGCTATCTCGACAATAAGACATGCGATATCGTGGTCATGCTGAACGCGGACAACGCATTCGGCACGGAGGACTCCCTGCAGAAACTCGTGGAGCCCCTTTCGGACGGGCATGTGGGGATCACCGGGGGACGCCCGATACCGACCAACGAAAAGAACACGAAGATTGGATTCGCGGTCCATCTCATGTGGCGCATGCATCACGAGCTGGCACTTATACATCCGAAGGTGGGGGAACTGATCGCGTTCCGCGACATCGGAACCCGCCTGCCCACGGATATGCAGTCAGACGAGGACATCATACGCATGAGGCTCGAGGAGGCGGGGTACACCTGCGTCTACGCACCCGGGTGCATCGTGCTCAACCGCGGTCCCGAGACGGAGGAGGACTTCATCAAACAGAGGGTCCGCGTCAACGTCGGCGAGTGCACCATGAAGAAAGTGTACGGATACGGCATCCCCACGTGGAACAGGAAGTACCTCTTCAAGGCATTGCTTGCGAGCATGAAGGATCTCGGGTTCCATCCGTTCAAGATCCTCTACACCGCACGGCTCGAGGGGAAGTGCCGCCGCATCGCACAGGAACACGTCGACAGGGGCGGCGACAATATGAGCGTCTGGGACATGGTGGATTCCACCAAGAAACTGTGATCCCGGGACAAACCAATTCCAAAGGATCGGGGGCGGCAGACACGGCATCGCTGAACGGACTTATACACGGGCTGTTCTACGGCAGACACGGCGAGGCTGTGCGTTATATCTTCATAGGCGGCCTCAACGTCGTCATCACTTGGGGCATCTACGCGGTGTTCGTCCTCGCGGGACTCTCGCCTTCGGTCAGCAATGCGGCCTCCTGGGTCATCGGCGTGGCCGTCGCATTCGTCCTGAACAAGATAGTCGTCTTCGGGAGCCATACCCGCAAGAAGAAGGCCGTCCGCAGGGAGGCCGTGTATTTCGCGGCGGGCCGTGCGTTCACGGGCATCGTCAACATCGCCGGATTCTCGATGCTGTACGAGATGGGCCTGGATCAGGAACTCATGGGGGTGGACGGGTTCCTGGCGAAGATCATCATCTCGGTCATTGAGATCGCTCTGAACTATGCGATCAGCAAGTACATCGTGTTCGTGAAGAAGACGGACGACTGATCGCTCGTATCTCAGCCATGCTCTGTAGTCGGCATTCCTGCAGTACGCTATCGGATGCCCGCCGGTGCGTTCGTTCTCCGAGGGATATCCGACACTGTTCTTCCCGAGGGCCGCATCGATATCGGTCAGAATTACGGGAAGATACGTCAGGATGCCGTTCATCTCCATGGCATCTCCTTCGGACTATATTTTTTCGGACAGGCAAAACATTATCACTGTCGTACGCCTGGGACATCCGCTGTTCACGCAGCAGGGCATCTTCCGATGGCGACCGACCGGACATTTTGGATGAGGACACCGCTCAATGCTGTCGTAAATATAATCCGGACCTTGGTCACCGCTCTGATCGGAGTAATACTCGTCCCGTTCTACATCGACAATCTGGGACTTGCGGCATACGGTATAATCCCCCTCGCCACGACGATGACGTCGTACGTCATGATTATCGCCGATTCTCTTGAATCGGCATGTTCCAGATACTCCACTCTGTCGATCCATGGCGGCGAAGACGCATCCCGGGAACTGAGTACCGGTTTCTACGGCATCGCCAAGGTCTGCATCGCGCTGGTCCCGCTGATGGCGGTGATCGCCTACGTTTCGCCGTACGTGTTCGGCGTGGGCGGGACAAGCGCATCCGATGTCCAGATCATGTTCATGCTGATCCTGCTGTCTTCGCTGATAGTCACCCTGTCCGCGACGCTTTCCAGCGTGTTCAACGCATTCAACTCGCTGTACAGGCTGTATATAGCCAGATTGTTGTATTCCGTGGTGCAGGTGGCACTGATATTCCTGTTCTTCGGAATCGGGATGAGATCCCTGGTGGAGGTCGGTATCGCATACCTGATCTCCTCTGTGTTCCTCCTGGTGTCCACGTATCTCCTGGCCAAACGCACCTATCCTGCCATGAGGATACGCCGCTGCGGATACGACCGCACCCTCTTCGGGACTATGGGCAAACTCGGAGGGTGGTCCGTGGCCTACAATATCGGGAACATGCTCTATATCCAGGCGTCCCTTGTGGTCATCAATCTGTATCTGGGGTCGGAGGCGGGAGGAGGTTTCGCCATAGTTTCGTCACTGGTGTCGATGATCCACACGGCCTGCTATTCGGTGACCACCTCGTTCGAACCGCTGATATATAGATTCTATTCCCAGAAGGATGACAGCAACCTCCATCACCTTCTCACCACGGGGCTGAAGTTCGTAGCGATCCTGTTCGCGATGCCGATCGCCTTCGTCATCGTGTTCGCTCCGCAGATAATCGAGGCATGGGTGGGCGCCGAATACATCTATCTGGCACAAGTGATCAGGATAGCGCTTCTGGGCGATGTTGCATACTGTGCTGCCACCGTGCTCCAGTCGGTTCCGACAGTCTATCTGAAGATGGATCTGTTCGCCGAGTTCACGATAGCGCTCGGAGTGGCGAACACCATTGCGGCCGCATTCGTCGCGCTTTATACGGATCTCGGGATGGAAGGTGTCACGGAAGTGTGGCTCGTCTGCACCCTCATGTACACGCTTCTGTCCGTGATCTTCGTCGGAAGGATAACCGGTGCGGGCGCCGCCAGGTGCATGAAGCCGATAGCGGTCGGCTACGTCTCGATGGCGGCCTGCTGCGCGGTGTTCTTCGGGATATCGGAATTATTTACCCTGCCCGGGAGATGGATCCCGATATTCGTCCTGTTCTTCGTACTCCTCGCGGTATATGTCCCGCTGATGTTCCTCACGCTGGATTCTTACGAGAAGGAGAAGATATCGTCATTCCTTCCGGGTTTTATGAAAAAGGCCCTTGGAAGATTTTTCAGCCCCTGAGTCGATCTTTCCGAGGAGATCCGAAAGGAAGCCGCACAGGGAGGTATCGCGTTTGTACGGCCCGGGTTCCAGTGCCCTCGCCTCGGCGATCTTTTCTTTCAGCTGGCACATGTCCTTCACGACCGTGCCGCGCCCCATCTCCCGTATCTTCTCCGCCACGATCCCCTGCTGGTCGCCGGATATGTCCGGGAGGACGGTGCATCTCGGCACGAGGACGAGGGGGATGCCGCGGTCGAGGCCGTTGATTATCGTTCCGATCCCGGCATGGCATACCATGAGGTCGGCCGCATCGAAGAGTTCGGCCATTTCTTTATCCGATCTGTATGTGAAACAGACGGAGTTCTTCCCGCTGAAACCGAGGTTTCCCACCTGCTGCACGACCTCCTCCCCGAGCTCCGGCGCGAGTCTGTCCATCTCCTCGAAGAGGGGGGTGTACGGAGCGTCGTTCATCCCGATGGTGACGAGTATCAGAATATCCCTCCGTGGTATTCGGCGCCGATGTCTTCGGCGAGTTTTTCCCATTTCACGATGAATCTGTCGGAGAAGCGCCGGACTATGTTCGCCGTCCCCGTGATATGGTTGATGTTGGCGCCCGACTCTATGTAGACCGTGTACACCTTCAGTATCCTGCAGAGCGGGAACATGAATACGTCGACATAGCCCATCCCGGTGCTGATGAGGACGTCGGGTC
>CAZHJV010000024.1:15271-19743 GCA_964533525.1 uncultured Methanomassiliicoccales archaeon
TCGGGTCGTCCATGGCCTTCGTACGGTCGCTCTCGTACGTGATGAAGCGGTAGTCGTACTTTCCCCACGCGTCTTTCAGGTCCAGCATTTCCTGGAGGTGTCCTCCCCAGCTGCAAAGAAGGTCTATCCTCATAAGGTCGTTCCAGGCCATGGTTTGGCCGAATATAACGTAATCGCCGTCTTCCGGGCTGCGCTATATTATTAATCCCCGCGGGGATACTGCCGGGCATGGACTGCAGCCGCAGAACGGTCTTCCTCGTGGCCGTCACCGTCATACTTTTCGCCGGGATACTTGCCGGGGAATGGTACACGTACGGTGCGGACCACGGCCGTTCCGCGGATGCGGAATGGTCTGCGGGATCGGTGTCGTTCACCGTGACTTCACCCGGGTCGGACGAATACCGGGCCGTCCTCACGGATGCCGGCACCTGCACACCGGTGGAAAAACTCTACATCTATGTCGATCCCGATTACGGCCGCTATTACGGCGTATCGGGGGCATGCATCTCCATCGACGGCGCGCACTATGCGGAGCAGATCGAGAAGGCCCTGAAGGTCAGGGGATTCGATGCCGTGGAGACAGTGGGCCCCGAGGATCTTTCGCGCATCATCGGGGAACCGTCCGCAGGAGTCGGAGTGCTGGCACTTTCGTATTCGCTGCCTTCGGCCGTGTATTCCGGGAACGCATCCGACCCGCTGTTCGCATGGATCGGTTCGGGGGGTTATCTCTATTGGGCCGCCTCGGAGATAGGGGAATGCTACACGGATTCCGACGGACTGCACAGAGTGGAGAATAACCAGGAACTCTTCTTCGGCAGGAGCGGCGTCGTGAATACCGAGACCGAGTATGACGACTGCTACGGCGGCGACGTCGCCCCCGGAGGGTTCACGGAGGCCCTGGGACTGCAGAACGGGAACACGATGTTCGGTCTCAATACCGAGGGGCTTACGGGGATACAGGCCGGGACGGTCAGGGATGGATTTGCATCGGTCTCCATAGTGAAGTACGGGTCCGGGGCGATCGGAGTGTTCGGAGGCGACATCGGAATATCCGGGATGGACGACATCGCCCAGGTCGTCGCATCGGGCCTCACCCCCTGCAGCACGATCGTCTCCGTCGCCCACGGAAAAGTGGTGAGGGGGACGGAATCCGGAGTGCTGGTACATTCTTCCGCCAACCCCGTCCTCTACATATACACGGGCGGAATGCTGACCAATTTCGGAGAGAGGTTCCATGAGTGAGTGCCGCTTCGTATCGGGGGCGCTGTCGAAAGGCCGGACGGCATTCATGAGGCATCCGCTGACGGCATTCATACTGCTGGGTCTTGCAGTCAGACTGCTTCTGATGTGCACGGCCGGCACCTTCGATGCGGAGTATTGGGGCATAGTGGTCCGCAACATCGAGACGGGAAACGGACTCTACGAGGCCGACGGATACTACTACACCCCCGTGTGGGGATACGTACTGGGTCTCGTGTCCGCATTCCAGGACGCCGTGCTCAGTCTCGGGGATTCGGCCGTACGCGTCTACGAGCTGATCCCGGCGGAGGGTGCGGTCGTCACGACATCCGTCACCGCCACCTCGGTACTGTTCAATTTCTGTACCAAGATCCCTCTGATGCTTGTCGATCTGCTGATGGGCTACCTCGTCTACGTCCTCGTGAGGGATATGGGGGGAAGCAGGGAGAAGGCGGTCCTCGCCTTCGCACTTGCATGGATGTCTCCCGTCCTCCTGATGTCCACCGGGGTCATCGGTATGCCGGACACCCTTGCGGCCACCTTTACCATCCTGGCGGTGGTCCTGCTCCGCAGAGGACAGTCCTTCTTCGCAGGACTGGCGTTCGCCCTCGGCGTCCTGACCAAATTCTTCCCTCTGTTCCTGCTGTTCGTCCTCGTCGCATACCTGGTCTCCAAGTACAAAGGGGATGCGAAACGTATCGCGAAGGAGGCGGTCTTCGCAGTGTCCGGCGCCGTTCTGGCGTTCGTCGCCGTGTTCTTCCCTCAGGCGGCGGAAGGGAACCTTCCGCTCGCATTCCAGTTCCTCACCGACCGTCTCGGTATTGCCGGTATCTCCCAGACGAAATTCCTGCTGATCATCGTTCTGGGCGTGGCGGCGCTGATCGTGCTGGCGGTTTTGGTGGTGTGGCTGTCCGATGCCGTCGGGAAGAGGCGTGCGGCCGGGAAGAAGATCGGCCGTAAGACCGTTCTTTATGTCATAGCCGCCGCGGCTGTCGCGGTCATCGCACTGCTGGCATTCGCATTCTCGAAGATACAGTCCTCCGGCAGCACCTCTGCCGCGGATTCCATCGTGAGCAATACCCGGGTCATCGCATACGTCTTCATCCTGATCCTGAGCATACTGCTCGCCAAACATTTCTACAGGAGTCAGACGGAGGATCTGGACAGGAATCTGGTCAAGTACTCGTTCCTGACGATGGCCTCGTGCATGCTCTATCCGCCGGTCACGCAGTACCTGTGCGTCGTCGTACCGTTCCTGGCGTATTACATCGCGATGTGCGACAGGAAATGCATGGTTAGCTGGAAGCTTCTGGGCCTGGGTTCCGTCCTGGCCACATGCGCGGCCCTGCCGACGATGCTGCTGCCGCTCGCGGCATGGACAGATGTAATCGAGATGTCCTCCATATCGCACCTTCTGGACGTGTTCCTGGCGGGGCCGAGCGTATTCAACATCTGGTGCATCGTGCTTGCGGCAGGCAGTGTGATGCAGTACTTCGGGGTGCTGTCCATATTCTGGGTGATGTTTGGGCGTAATATCCTGGGGAAACGCGGCTCCGAGGCCGAAGCGGAGTAAGCATATTGGTGCCGGATACGGCGTATCGGCGTCCGTCCGCATATCCGCTGCAGGGTTTTGTTCGGATAGTATTTTCAATTATGCGCCCGATTATCTCCCCAGATGCCAGGACCGAATGAGATCCTGGATATTATGCCGGTGCGAACCATGCTCTATGTAGACCCGTATGTGAAGGACACTTTCCGCAAGAACCAGCCCGAAGGCAGGAAAACGTTTGTCAGATTGGATCAGAACGAGAATCCCGACGGCCTTCCGAAGTGGTTCTTCGATGAAGTCATGGGCAGGATAACTCCCGCAGACCTCTCCATGTATCCCGAGGAGGGCGTCTTGGTGGAGAAATACGCCGGGATGGTCGGTGTGAAACCGTCCAACGTGACCCTTACCGACGGCAGCCTCGTGGGGATGGGGTACCTGATCCATGTGTTCGGGGAGCCCGGGAAGAACCTCGTCGTGGTGAAACCCACGTTCAACATGTACGGGGTGTTCGGCAGCCTGAACGGGATGCACACGGTGGAGATCCCCTATGAGGAGGATTTCACCATGCCGGTGGAGAAGATCCTGGGTGCCATCGACGGGAACACGGGAATAGTCGTCCTCGTGAATCCCAACATGCCCGTCGGGAATGCCTACTCCCAGAGCGACATAGAGAAGGTCATCCTGAAGGCAGCGGAGTACGGCGCCCTCGTCATAGTCGATGAGGCCTACCACTACTTCTACGACGGCACGTCGATACCCCTCATAGAGAAATACGACAACGTCGCCGTCCTCAGGACGTTCTCCAAGATGCTGGCCATAACCGCCCTGAGGCTCGGCGCGGTCATCTCTAACGAGAACATCATCCACTATGTGAACAACTGGAGGCCGCATTACACCATCAACGCCGTGACGCTGAAGTTCGGAGAGGCGATAGTAGACAACCACGAGAGACTCCTGTCCGAACTCTCCGCCTCCTTCGGCGAAGGGAAGAAATACATCGAGGAGAGGCTCGGTGCAGAGGGCTACAGCATGATACCCAGCAACGGGTGTTTCCTGTGCATCCGCATGCGCCACAAGACGGCGGAGTACGTCACCGCCGAACTGAAGAAGAGGAACATCCTCGTCCTCTGCGGCGGAGGCCCCCTGGAAGGATACATCCGCCTGTCCGTCTGCGGGAAGAAGTACATGGAGATATTCGCGGACGCACTGCTGGACATCGACAGGGAGTGACCGGTTTGAAGACGGTCGCCATCATCCTGGCGGGAGGTGTGGGAAAGCGCATGGGCGCTCCCCTTCCCAAACAGTTCCTCGAGATCAGGGGGAAGCCCGTTCTGGTCCACACCCTCTCCAATTTCCAGGAGAACGCCTCGATCGATTCGATAGTCGTGGTGTGCGTCCCGGATTGGATAGACCATGCGAAGGAACTGATCGCGGAATACGGGCTCTCGAAGGTCGCCGCCGTCATACCGGGAGGCGACACGTCCCACGACTCCACCCGCAACGGAATGTTCTATCTGCGCAGTATCCTCGGCAAAGGGGACATAGTGGTCGTGCACGATGCGGCGAGGCCCATCCTCCCGCAGAAGGCCATTGACGAGATGCTGCGCGTGGCCGCGGAGAAGGGCAACGCCTCCCTGGCCATCCCCTGTTACGAGACGGTGATATACACGGACGACCAGAAGTC
>CAZHJV010000025.1:0-19670 GCA_964533525.1 uncultured Methanomassiliicoccales archaeon
TCTTCTTTTCGGGCGCAGGGCTGCGGTAAGCGAACCGCCGCACCCCGCATACAGCGATCCGTCCGAAAACCCGTACCGAAACAATGTGCCAGATGCATTGCGATACCAAAAAACTCCGAAGAGACGGCCACCGAGGAGCGGCCGCTTCCTAAAATGCAGATATCATTAATAATCCGCCTGCCATGCATTTTCGTTCACACGAAGGGACGACTCGGATGAGAACTATCACGATACTTATCCTGACGGCCGCATTGGCCGCAACGCTTGCAGCCGCCGGCACCGTATCCGCGGAGGGGGATGGGACCTCGGCCTACACCGTAACCTATGTCCTCGACGGAGAGCAGGACGGGAAGATCGAAACCCACAGCACAGGCGACGAAGTAACCGTCCGCGAAACCGGCACCAAAACGGGATATGATGTGAGCGGATGGACATCCGATGACGTAACCATCGGGAACGGGAAGTTCACGATGCCCGCGGGAAACGTGACCCTGACCGCAACCGGAACACCTCACACCCACAATGCCGTATTCCTCGACTACGACGGGTCCGAATTCGCCACGATACCCTGCAGATTCGGAGAACCCGTCACCGTCCCTGCGGAAAACCCGACCAGAGAATCGGACGGCGATTACGACTACGAATTCACAGGATGGAAAGGACTCTCCGCGGACATGACCATGGGCGATGAGGACTTGGAGTTCACCCCGTTGTTCAATGCCATCGCCGTCCAGTACGAATACATCGTCAGATTCGTCGACGGGGACGGGAACAATCTCGCGGCACCTTCGAGCGGAAAAGTGAGCACGGGGGCCTCCGTCACCGTAAGTGCGCCGGAAGCGGAAGGCTACACCCCCGAGAAAACCGGGATAACAATCACCTCCGGCATGGTCAAGGAGAACAGCACGGTCCTGCTCCGTTACACCGCGAACCCGTACAGCGTCATCTACAAGGTGGACGGGGAGACGGTCTTCACCGACACCGTGACGTACAAGACCGAGGCAGACGTCCGCGGCATCTACGACAAGAAAGGTTACGATGTGAGCGAATGGACGTCCGGCGATGTCACCGTCGAGGACGGGAAATTCGTCATGCCCGCGAAGGATGTGACATTCTCCGCGGATGCGACCGCCCACAAACATTATGCCATCTTCATCGACGGAGATGACAACGAGATCGACAGGATCCAGTACAGTTACGACGACATCATCATATCGACCGTCAAGACACCCAGCAAGACCCAGAACGATCAGTATGAGTTCATCTTCTCGGACAAGTGGGACAATCTCGACATAAACACCGTCATGATCGACGAGGACATGGTCTTCAAAGCCCTGTTCGACAGTGTCATCCTCCTGAAGAAGAACACCGGGGACAACAGTTACAACCCCTCGTCCGGATCCGAAGGGGCATCGTTCACCGAGAAACAGATCCTGAATATCAAGAACGATGCGATATACTCCAACACGATCCTGAACGCGACCGTCGGAGAATATAAGATATGCTTCGACAGCGAGGCCCTGAAGAACCTCACCGACGGGGCCGCCACCCTATACATAGGGAACATCTCCGGCAGCGATGCGACGAAGATCAGCAACGATCTCCCGGGCTCGGACCCTTCGTACTACAGGATCACATTCGGAGACAACACGTACTTCGGCGAGAACGGCAGGGTCACGGTGAACATCCCCCTCATCCTGAAGGAAGGATGGGACATCGAAAACGTGTCACTCTACTACATCGGTTCCGATTACAAGAAGATAAACTTCGATTATTCGAATAATATCCTGTCCTTCACGACCAACCACTTCTCCGACTATGTGGTGGTCTACGAAGAGGACGGACCCGGGAACTTCCACATACTGCTGCTCGCCGCAGCCGTGATCGCGGTCATGGCGATGGCTGGATGTCTCTTCATACGGAAGAAGAGGTCCGCCTGAATTTCGGAGGACGGCCGTCCCGAAAACGATTCATTCCCGATATGCTGGCACATTGCAGGACGGAGCATACGGCGCCACCCTCCCGCAGGCGTCACCGTTATACGTCCGTCCGTATTCGCCGTGGATATGTCCATCGACAGCAGAGCCGCCGACATGCTTTCCAGAGGATTCTACAAGGAACGTCTGGAACCGGAGGAATGCGAATACCTCCTGACCTTCAGGGACAGGTCCCCCGTGGCCAACCTCGCGGTGGCCCTTGCGGACAGGCTCATGCATGCCGAATGCGGCGATGTGGGACAGATCTGCGCCGAGATCGACGTATCCACCGGCCCCTGCCCCCGCAACTGCAGGTTCTGCGCCTACGCCGAGGGCACCACATCTTCCAGATTCTTCGAGATCGATGATGATGTCCTGACGAGATACGTGCAGGAACTGGGAACATTCTCCGATGTCAGGAGGATAAGTCTCATGACCATGGGCGATGCGGACATCGACGAACTCGTCAGAAGGATCGGCATCGCGAAGGATGCCGCCAAAAGCGGGACGAGGATCTACGTCAACACGAGGGAAATGACCTTAGATGAATGCCGCGCGGTGAAAAAAGCGGGGGCATTCGGCGCCTACCACTCCCTCAGGATAGGCGAGGGGACCGATACGGAAATCAAAGAAGAAGACCGCCTCGCAACCATCGACGGTCTTGTCTCCGCCGGACTCGCCGTCGTCGGCGGCACCGGACCGATAGGGCCGGAACACACTCCGAAGGAGATCGTCGAGGCATTCTTCAAAACAGCCGACAGGAGATGCTGCGGGTCCGAGATATACTCCCGCGAACCCGTGCCCGGTACGAAGTTCAACTCCGTCGGGAGGATGAGCCCCACCCGCATGTCCCAGATCAGGGCGGTGTTCACATTGGCGATGTCCCGTTACGACTTCCCGATAAACGAACCGTTCCGCGGAACGTTCGTCCAGGGACACAACGTGTCGTTCCTGAAATACGACTCCCAGAACGGGAAGGAACAGCTCTACGCCGCCCGGCGCAGGCTGTTCAACAACGGTTTCAGACACATCCTGAGGACCGACGGGGGCACCGCGGACCTCACGCTGGCATATCTGAGACAGACGGGTTCGGTCTGATCAGTCGTCCTTGTCCGCGTCCTCGCCGCCATGGAACTGCAGCTGCACCGCGGCGTAGATCTCATCGAGACCGATCTCCTTGGAAGCGGATACCGCACGCATCTCCCCGAAGACCCCCGTGTCCTCCATGGCCCTGAAAAGTTCCATCCCGATGACGGACTCGGGGTTGCTGTCCTCGTCCAGAAGGTCGCCGTAGAGGGTGTCGGGGTTGGAATACCAGTCGATGATCCTCGTGATCTCCTCCTCTTTCAGCACATCGGATTTCGAGAGGAGATTGATGATCGGCATGTTGAGCCTGAACTGCACCAGCGAGGCGAGCGTCATGGCGGAGACGAATCCGTTGGCGCTCCTGTAGAGGGTCGGGTCCGACAGGTATGCGATGATTGAATTCTGTTTGCCGAGGGCGTTGATCACCACGTTCGACGACTCCCTGAAGGCGAAGAGTTCCAGCTGTCCGGGGGTGTCGATGAGGACGTAATCCGTGTTTATCTTATCGAGAACGTCCGAGACCTTCTTTATGTTCACGGCCATGAGATCCGCGGCGACGATCTGCGCCCCGTTGGGTCCGAGGCCGTACTCGGACATGACCTCGTCCAGGTTTATCCACTCCCTGATATCGACATCTGGCACATACGGAAGTTTCTCCGCCCCGGGATCGAGATTCACCGTCACGGAATCGATCTCGTTGTCGTCGAGCCATCTCTTGAATGCCCCGACCATTGTGCTCTTTCCGCTCCCGGCGGTGCCGACGAAATAGATGTTGCTCATGGCTGTCCCCCGCATCACCTGCTTGTTACGATATATCGTTTTGGTTCGCCTCGGGCGCGGAACGCCGTCCAGACGCCCCTATCTTAAATAAAACTTTAACAAACCTTATTAAGAGGGGACCGTCTTACGCATCACCATGAATGCGGATGCAAAGATGCACGCCATCGCCTTCGGATGGTTCGGAGTGCTTGCAGTCGTGGCCTTCGCGATCACGTGGCTCGCCTGCTACTCCGTCGACACCGCCTGGACGTGGGGGAAGGACTCCATCTCCGACTTCGGGCTGTCCGAGACCGATGCAGCGTCGTTCTTCAAGTACGGATGTGCCGTCAGCGGAATCCTCCTCGCAGTATTCGGCGTCGGCGAAGTCATCAACAGAAAACAGTTCGGATACATTTTCAGCGGCATTATGGCCGTTCTGGCAGGAATCTGCCTCGTCTTCGTCGGATTCATCGACCTCGGCTACAACGGCGGAAACATCCACCACTTCTTCGCGATCCTCACCGCGGTGTTCATCGCGGCCTCGGCGATCTCCTGGGCCATCCAGTCCTGGAAATGCGGATACGAGATCGAAGCGGGTATCCCCGTCGTCCTGTTCTGCATCGTCGCAGCATGCATGTTCGCATACCAGTTCGAGAAGTACGAAGCGATAGCCGCCATCATGGCGCTCATATGGTTCGCCCTCTATGCAGGCAGCACGATCGCACACAATGTGAAGGAGTGAATCGAATGGAAATGTCCAACACCGTCAAAGCCGGATGCGTCCTCGGACTCGTCGGCGGAATAATCGCAATGATCGGGCTCATCTTCTTCCTGAAGGAAGAGACCTACGCGATCACCACCATGGGCGTCTACATGCTCGCGGCCGTCATGTTCTTCGCACTCGCGGGAGCATACTCCGCAACGAGCCAGTGGTCCTGGAAAGTTCTCATGTTCATGAACTTCCTGACCCTCGGCGTCATCATCGGCGGAGCAATCGCGGATTACTACAACGCCGCTTGGGCCGCCATCGAGGCAGTCATCGGTATCCTGATCCTCGTGATCGGCGCCGGACCTGCCAAGATCTGGTTCTCCGCGCCCCGCGCAGCCTGAAAAACCCCAATCACCGGGCTCCCGGAAGGGAGCCCTTCCCATTCTTACCCCAATTACATCCAATTACCAAAATAGTGGTAAATGTTATATCGGCGGAACAGGATTGTCCGCCGTGGACGAAAAATACACTTTTGCCCTGAGAAAACTGGCCCTCCTCGGAGGAATGGACGACTACGTCGCCGTATCATCGAAGGATCTGGGGGAGACCCTGGGAATGAGCCAGCAGTCTGCATCCAAGAAAATACTGGAACTTCTCGACCAGGGACTTATCGTCCGCGACCTGGGCGCGAGGAAGCAGAGGATAAAACTCACCGCCGACGGAGTGGATGCTCTGAAGATGGAATACAACGAATACCGCAGGATCTTCGAACTCACCGACCACATCACCCTCCACGGATCGGTCAAGGACGGGATGGGCGAAGGCGGGTACTACATAGGCCAGCAGGGATATGTCGACCAATTCGTGGAAAAACTGGGATTCAAGCCCTACAGCGGAACCCTGAACGTCTGCGTCGACAAGGAGGACGTCGGGAAACTGGACGTCATAAGGGCCACTTCCGGGATCTACATCAGCGGATTCTCGGACGGAGGAAGGAGTTTCGGCGCCGTCATCGCCTACAAGGCGAAGATAAAGAACCTGGACTGCGCCGTGGTCGTACCCGAGAGATCCCATTACGTGGATGTCATCGAGATAGTGTGCCAGTATCATCTCAGGAGGACCCTGAGCATCGACACGGGCGACCGCGTCGACGTCAGGATCAGTCTCTGAGACTCACTTCTTCGAAAGGTATTTCATAACCGAGGTGAAGATCGCTTTTCCGTCGCCGTCCTCGGATCTGTGTCCTCTGGACCAATCCGCGGCGGTGTACGCGGTCATCGCACGCTCGGGATGGGGCATCATGCCCATGACGTTGCCTGCAGGGTTGCAGATTCCCGCAATGTCGGAAGGCGAGCCGTTGGGGTTCCAGGGATAATACGCCTTCCCTCCGTCGGGTGCGACGTACCTGAAGACCACCTGGTCGTTCTCCTCCAGCTTCTCCACGAAGTCCGGGATGCTGCTCATGAGTTTCCCTTCGCCGTGGGCGGAGGGGGTGGCGATGAGCGCTTTCTGCGGGATGTCGGATGTCCAGACGCACTTCCCCCTGTTGTCGTTCCTGAGGACGGTGGGACGGCATTCGAACCTTCCGGAATCGTTGTTGTAGAGGGCCGCGTCCGGAACATCGGACATGGTCCCATCCATTGCGGGCAGAAGACCCAGCTCCACCAGGATCTGGAATCCGTTGCAGACTCCGAGGACGGGTTTGCCCTCCTCCACGAACTTCCTGAGGTCGCCGCCTATTCCGGCCTTGATCCTCGCGGCGAATATCGCACCCGCGCGGACGTAATCTCCCGCGGAGAATCCTCCGGGGAACGCCAGAATATCGTAGTCCTCGAGACTCCTCCTGAGTCCCTGGGCGCACTGTCCCAGCAGCTGTTTCAGATGCACCTTCTCGGCCTGTGCGCCCACGGTACGGAACGCCGATGCCATCTCGTCCTCGCAGTTCGTACCTTCGATACGGAGGACGCAGACCTTCACGTCTTCTGCCTTCATTGCGCTGCACCTCCCATGATGTTCCAGATGGGGTCGTTCCACGCGGACCTCATCTCCGCGACGGGGATCCTGCATCCGCATACGGCGAGTGCGTCCCCTCCGGTCTTCCCGATGGGCGATGCCGCATCGCCCATGATCTCCGCGAACTTATCCGCAGATGCGGGATCCACCTCCGCGATCCACCTGGAGGTGGACTCGGAGAACAGTTTGACATTGTCACTGGGTCCGGAAACGGCGGAAAGGTCGAGTTCCGCCCCGATCTGTCCGGATATGCACATCTCGGCAACCGCGATTGCGATGCCTCCGTCGGAACAGTCGTGGCAGCTGAGGACGAGTCCCTGGGACATCGCGTTCAGCAGCCTCGAGGAGACCTCCTTCAGCCTCGCGGGGACGGTGGCCGGCACGTCTCCTCCCTTCCCTCCGAATTTCCTGAAGAGCAGGGATGCGCCCATCTCGTCCTTGGTGTCCCCGACGACGAACAGACGGGATCCCTCCTTCTTCATATCGGCGGTGACCGCCTTCCTGCAGTCGTCTATGAGACCGCATCCCACGATCATGGGCGTGGGCAGGATGTGCTCCCCTCCGGGAGCCTGATTGTACATGCTGACGTTTCCGGACGGGATCGGGATGTTGAGTTCCCTCGCGATGTCGCCGATACCGTGGACGGCCTCCCTGAACTCGCCGAGCCTGTCGGGGTTCTCGGGGTTGCCGAAGTTGAGGCAGTCGGTGAAGGCGTTGGGCACCGCACCGACGGCGACGATGTTCCTGTAAGCCTCGTCGATGGATGCCATCCCTCCGCGGTAGGGGTCTGCCTCGGTGAACCACGGGTTGCACCCGACGGCCACGGCGAGTCCCTTCCAGCGGTCCTCCACGGGCTTTATGACGGATGCGTCGCCGGGGCCGGTGGCGTTCATCTTCCCGACCATGGGGTGGACGACGGTGGAGGCGCGGACCTCGTGGTCGTACTGCCTTATGGCCCACTCCTTGGAGGCCACGTTGGGGTCGGACAGCATCGAGAGGACGGTCTTCTTCAGGTCGGCTATCTCCGGGAACGACTCGTCCTTCTTGGAAGAGGGCACCGGCATGTTGTAGGGCCTGTCGTAGACGGGGCCTCCGGTGAGGAACTGTATATCCATATCGAAGATCTTCTCCCCGTTCCAGAACAGGCGGGTGCGGCCTGTGTCGGTGGTCTTCGCCACCGGGACGGCGGTTATGTCCCAGAGGTCGAATATCGCCATGATCTCGTCGACGTTCTCGGGCCTGCAGGTGCACATCATGCGCTCCTGGGACTCCGATACCCATATCTCCCAGGGTGCGAGGCCGGACTCCTTCAGGGGGACCTTCTCGAGGTCCACGTCCGCTCCGCAGCCCTTCTCTATGGCCATCTCGCCGACGACGCAGCTGAGTCCTCCGCCGCCCAGGTCCTTCATCCCGGTGACGAGATGTTTCTCCGCGAGCTCGAGGCATGCGTGGATGACGGGTTCCTTGGTGATGGGGTCTCCCAGCTGGACGGCGCCCCTGGAATCCTCCTCCGACTCGGAGGAGATGTCCTTGGAGGCGAAGTTGACGCCGTGTATACCGTCCCTGCCGGTCTTCCCTCCGAAGAGGATCATGACCTCTCCGGGCGCGGAAGCGTAGTTCTTCAGAAGATCGTCGCGTTTGACGATACCGAGGCAGCAGACGTTCACGAGACAGTTTCCGGTGTACTTGTCGTCGAAGAAGAATGCTCCGGAAACCGTAGGGATGCCTATCCTGTTCCCGTAATCCCTGATACCGGAGACGACGCCTTTGACGAGGTATTTGGGGTCCTTGATGCCCTTGGGGACCTTCACCTCGCGGTCGATGGGACCGAAACAGAGGGGATCCACGAGGCCTATGGGCTGCGCACCCATGCAGATGACGTCCCTGACGATGCCGCCGATACCCGTGGCGGCCCCTCCGTAGGGCTCGATGGCGGAGGGGTGGTTGTGGCTCTCCACACGGAGCGCATACCCGTAATCGTCGTCGAACACCATGACGCCCGCATCCCCTCTGGAGAGGATGTCGTCGCGGTCGAGTCCGAAGACGAACTCCTTCAGCGCCGATTTGGAACTCTTGTAGCAGCAGTGCTCACTCCACGCCTGTCCGAGGGACTGGAGTTCCGCATCGGTGGCGTCCCTTTTCTCGGAGACGTAGTAGTCCCTGACCGCCTTCATCTCATCGAGGGAGAGGCCGAGGGCCATGTCGGCGGAGATCTTCTCCAGATCCGCGTCGGATGCTTCCCTGATGGCGATGTCGCACAGATCGTAGGGGGCGTCCCTCTTCACCATGAGCTCCGGCATCGGATCATCTCACGGTGACCGTGTATCCCTGGACGACGGGGTTGGCCAGAAGTTTCCTGCAGTACTCCTCCCCTGCCTTCCTGGCCTCCTCGGCCGGCATATCCAGATCGAAAACGAAACATTTCACGGATTTCACGGAGTTGATGCCCTTAAAACCAAGGGATTCGAGTGTCTTCTTTGTGTTGGAACCCTCGGGGTCCGCCACCCCTTTCTTGAGCTCTATCCTGATGTCGATCACTGTCATTGGGAATCATATCGCGCACGCGTATAATAAAAAATCGCAGAATGCGCAGGGTCCGATCCGCCGGCCGTGCCGGCCGGATCAGACCGAACGCTTGCGTGCGAACGTCAGATATCCCGTATGTCCCAGCATCTCGAAACTGGGGCGGGTGCCGCCGTTGTGGACCTCCATGCCGCGCCTCATGATCTCCATGGAGCGGACATCGGTGAATCCCCTGTCCCTCAGGGCGTTGACCGCGAGTTCGAGCTGGTTCGCATTGGGGACGTAGGTGCAGATCCTCCCGCCGTTCCTGAGGTGGGGGACGAGGTTGTCGAGGGCGTTCTCCACATCCGGCATGTCGGTGGTGATGACGTCCGCACCGTCGAAATCGATATCCGCGGTACGGGCATCGCCGATCTGATACGACCAGTATTGGTCGAGACCCGTGCGTTTCACGTTCTTGAGGGCCTTCTCGGCGTTCTGTTCCTTGAATTCCACCGTATGGACGTGCCCCGTCGGTGCGACGGCATGCAGAAGCGCGGTGGTGAGTCCTCCGGAACCCGCTCCGACCTCCAGGACACGGTCGCCGGACTTGACGTCGCACTCCATGAGGATGGCGCATGCGTCCTTGGGGGTGATTATCTGGGCTCCCCTGTCCAGGGATTCGATCAGTTCCACTACGCCGGGGCGGAAAACGTTGAACTTCTTCCCGACAATCTCCACGGAATCCCCGTCGTCCAGACCCTCGAAGCGCTTGCCGTCGATGACGCCCAGCCCTCCGAGCTTGATCATTCCGAACTGAAGCCTGAACCAGAATCTCCTGCCGTCCTCTCCCTGAAGGTAGAGGAACTCGCCCTCCGCGAACACCATGATGTTCCATACACCGCATCGGTTAAATTCTTGCCGACAGGGAACGGAATCCGATCATTCACATGTGCCAGATGCGGACGGACGCGATTATTCGACGGTCTCCAGAAGGAAGGATACGGGCCTGAAACCGTCGTTGCAGCTGATCATGGCGGTCTTGGGGTCCTTCATCCACCCACCGAAGAAATCCCCTCCGCCGGCTGCCAGGGCGAGGACGAACTTCTCCATCGAACACCAAGCTTCGGCGCACAGGCCTTCGGGCTTCTGCGCATCCGCCGATATGAAAGACTGCCCGACCTCCAGGTCGCAGGCGTGTTCGATGGGATTCTCATAGAGATCCATCAGATCCCTATGGCAGCATTTCCTCATCACGGTGATCTTGACGTCCTTCATGATACGAACCGCCGTTCCGGGATCTGCGTATATGCCAGATATAAAAAATTCCGCTGGGAAAAGGTATCCCGGGGGTCCCGAAGGACCTCCCGGGCATTAATCTCAGAGGGTGCGTGCGGCGTATGCGGGCCTGCAGCCTTCCTTACCGCAGCACACGCACTTCCCGGACCACTCGGTCGGATGGTAGGGGGATCCGAGGATCTTGATGTCGTACTTGTCCTCGAACGCATGACCGCACTCGGGGCTGCCGCACCATCCGATCCTGACGATCTTTCCCTCGGGGATGCTGTCGGCGCTCATGTCGGGGCAGTCGGTGATGAAAGTCTCCCTCTTCGCCCTGGCCTTCTCCAGCATGTTGGCGGAGATCGCATCGAAGATCATCCTGATGCCGGGAACGATGGAATCGAGGGCCACGGTTCCCTTCTCGCCGTTATCCCTCCTCACGAAGGTGGCGACGCCGTTCTCGATGTCCTTTCCTCCGATCTCGAGACGGAGGGGGACGCCCTTGACCTCCCACTCGAAGAACTTCGCGCCGGGCCTTCCGTCGCTGTCGTCGAGCTTGGTCCTTATGCCGGCGGCCTTGAGTTCCGCCTCCAGTCTGCGGCAGACGTCCAGGACCTGCTCCATGTTGTCCTTCTTGAAGATGGGGACGATGACGGTCTCGAGGGGTGCGATGGCGGGCGGGAGTATAAGTCCCAGATCGTCCGCATGCACGCCGATGACGGCGCCGAGGAGACGCTCGGACATACCGAGCGTGGTCTGGTGGACGTACTCGTGTTCCCCGCCCTCCTTCTCGTAGGTGATGTTGTAGGGCTTGGAGAAGTTGGTGCCGTAGTAGTGGGCGGAACCGATCTGCAGAGTCCTGCCGTTGGGCATGACGGTGTCGATACCGACGGTGTAGACCGCTCCGGGGAACTTGTCCCAATCGGTGCGGATCAGGAGAGAGTAGGGCAGGCAGAGATTGCGGCAGAGCTCGTCGACGATCTCCACGTCCTGTGCGACCTGCTTCTCCGCATCCTCCTTGTCCGTGTGGCAGGTGTGGGACTCGAAGAAGTGGATCTCCCTGACCCGCATGAATGCGCGGGTCTGCTTCGTCTCGTACCTGAAGGTGTTGACGATCTGGAACACCTTCAGCGGGAGGTCCTGGTGGGACCTGACCCAGAGGGAGAACATGGGGTACATGGCGGTCTCGGAGGTGGGCCTCACGACGAGCCTGACGTCCAGGGGGTTGAGTCCCGCATGGGTGACCCAGTAGACCTCCTCGTCGAATCCTTTGATGTGGTCCTTCTCCTTCTTGAACTCGGTCTCCGGGATCAGCAGGGGGAAGCAGACTTCGCCGTGGTCCGTCTTCTCCATTCCCCTGCGGATGAAGGAGTCGATCTGCGACATGATCTTCCAGCCGTAGGGGGTCCATACGTTCATCCCCTTGATGGGGTATCTCTTGTCGCAGAGATTCGCCTTGTCGACGGTCTCGTTGTACCATTCCCCGAAATCCTCCTCTTTCGTGGGCATCCTTCACCACTTCCCTTTCTGGGCGTCCTTCACGGCCTCGGCGATGAGGTTCGCGACGGAGATGTGGGACACGGGGTTGTTCAGGGTGTTGCAGCTGAGAAGGGCGTCGAGGGAACTGCCGGTGAACCTCTCGATGGCGTTGTTCACGAACACACCGTGGGTGCATGCGACGGAGATTCCGGCGGCGCCGGCCTCCCTGAGGGCGTATGCGGCGGCGATGATGGTACCTCCGGTGGAGATCATATCGTCCACGATGAGGATCTTCTTGCCCCTGACGTCGGCCTTGGCGGGTGCGATGCGGACGTCGGTACCTGAGATGCGGGTCTTCTCCAGGTGATCGTAGGGGACGCCCATGACCTCGCCGACCATCTTGGCGCGCCCTGCGGCGCCGATGTCGGGGGAGAGGACCATGTCGATGCCCTTGCCTTTGAAGTACTCGGCGATGACGGGTGCGGCCTTGAGATCCTTGTGGGGGTGGTTGAAGTAGTTCAGGACGGACTCCTTGTGGATATCCACGGTGATGACGCGGTCGCAGTTCATGTCGAGGTGCTGGCACATCACCTTGGCGGACTCGGGCTCTCCGGGTTTGAAGACCCTGTCCTGCCTCGCATATCCGAAATAGGGGATGACGAGGGTGATGGTCTTGGCCCCGAGCCTCCTCACCGCATCCTGCAGGAGGAGAAGTTCGATGAACTTGCTGTCGGGGGACGTGGTCTGCACGATGATCACGTCGTCATCGAGTTTCTCGGTGTCGATACGGGTGTAGCACTCCCCGTCGGGGAACGTCGTAGTCGCCGCCTGAATGTAATCGCACTCCAAAGCATTGGCAAGTTCTTTTGCCAGATCCATCGATGCGGACCCGCCTATCACTATCATGGATAGAGCCTATCCGTTCCCATATTTTATATGTTCGCGGACGCACGCGCACCCGGCCGCGGGGACGGGGCGGTTTTATAACTGCGGCGGAAGATGCTCCCGGCATGGCAGAAGAAGTGAAGAACGTGGTCACCGACGAGAGGATCGACAGATATCTGGGCATCACCAAGCGGGCTCTGGACAAGATAAAGATCGCCGCACCCGAGAGATCCTTCAACAGAAGACTGGCGGACAGTTTCATGGAAATGGCCGTCTCCTACTACAACGACGCGAAGCATTTCCGCGAGACGGGGGACATCGTCACCGCCTTCGCCGCGGTGAACTATGCGCACGGATGGATCGACTGCGGCGCGAGGATCGGACTGTTCGACGTGGGCGGGGACGACCAGCTGTTCACCCTTTACGAATGATCCTCGGCGGTTCGTCCGTGGATCTGCAGGAGTAGACCTCCGCATCCCCGAGGACGTCCTCCACCGCATCGGCGGGGGCGTCGGCGAATATGCTGTTCCCCAGCATGCACATGGCGGAGCGGATGCCTTTCCGGCGCAGTTCCGATACGGCGGCGGAGACCTCCGGGCTCTCGACGCCCGCCTCCGCGGAGAATGCGTTGGATATCCTGAAGAGGGCGTCCTCCGACGGATCCCCCAGGAATTCCGCCATCGCCTTCTCCCCCGCGGACGCTATCGAATCGAACGTTTCCCTGTCTCCGAGGACTTTTCCCGTATGCATCTTCGGACCGAGGACGGCCAGCGTGAGTTCTCCGAAAACTATCCCCGTACCTATGACGCGGCCCCTCGGCGGAAGCCCCGGGGAAACCCTCACGGGCTGATGTGCCAGACATGAGATCGCGGACACGTCTCCGAGGCCTCCGCCTCCCGTTATGTCGGCGGCATGCGCGGTGCGGTAGACCTTGGGCATCCCCTCCGCAAGGATGTCGGCGGCGCACATGGCGGCGGCTATTGCGCCGGATGCGCTCATCCCGAACCCCTCCCCGCAGGGAACCCCGTTGCTGACGGTGACGTCGAATCCCCTTCCGGGAAGCATCTGCGAGAGGACGTACTCCGTGACCGGAGCGGGGCCTTCGGTCCCGTCGACCGTCACGCGTATCCTCCCGTCGGTACGCTCCTCCAGGGTGACTTCGGATCCGAGGGATATCCTTATCCCGGCCCCGGCGGACCCCCTGGAAAGGATGTCTCCCCCCGCGCGGGAGGGCCGGAAGAAACAGGTTATGTGTCCGGGACAGAACGCCTGGGACATCGTCTCAGAGACTCTGCGCCACGAAGTTGAGGATCAGGTCCGAGATGGCGGCCTTGGTGCCGGCGAGATCCGTCGCACCGTCCTTCGTCACCAGGATCATCGATGCGGAAGTCTTCCCTGCGACGTCGATGTCGTTGGCGATGCATGCGGTGAGGTCGTACTCCTCGAGCCTCTCCCTGGCCTTTCCGATGAGACCGGAGCGGGACAGACCCGATTCCGCCTTGTACCCTATGACCTTGTCGCATTTCTTGCGTATGAGCGGGAGGACCTTGGGGACGGGCTTGAGATTCAGGGTGAAACCCGCACCGCTGGGTATCTTGCCCTCGACCTTCTTCTCGGGAGTGAAATCCGCCAGGGCGGCGGGCACGATGACGAGGTCGCGGTCGATGAGGTCCATCATCCCGATGAGGTCTCCGACGGTCTCGTACCTCCTAACGGGGATGAAATCGGGGACGGGTACGCTGCTGCCTCCCATCCACAGCTCCACGTCCGCACCGCGCTCGAAGGCGCGCTGTGCCAGCGTGACCGCCATGAGTCCCGAGGAACGGTTGGTGATGAGGCGCATGGAATCGAGGGGCTCCTCGCTCCTGCCTCCGATTACGAGGATCCTCTTCCCGCTCAGGTCGTCGTGGGACAAGAGTTTGATGGCCCAGGAGACGACCTCTCCGACGGATGCGACCCTCGCCCTGCTGTCGTCGGTGTGGGGACCTATGACGTTCACTCCCCACGACTTCAGGATCTCCAGGTTCTTCCCGACGGCGGGATTGTCGAGCATGTATCCGTGCATGGCGGGGGCGACCGCCACGGGGATCCCGCTGCCGAGGGCGACGGTGGCCATCGTGGTCACGGGAGTGTCGTCGATACCGTTGGCCATCTTGGAGATGGTGTTGGCGGTGGCGGGGTACACCAGGAACAGGTCCGCGTCCGACGGGTCGCCCAGGTATTTGATGTGCTCCGTCTGTCCGGTGATCTCCGTGACGGGTTTCTCCCCGGAGGCGAATTCCATCGCATCCGGCGCCACGAGTTTCACCGCGGAGGGGGTCATCACGGGGATGACCTTCGCACCGTTCCTTATGAGCTCCCTGATCAGATGGAAGCATTCGACCGCAGCTATGCTGCCGGTTATCCCGAGAACTATGGTCTTCCCGGAAAGTCTGTTGCTCTTGTCGCAGTAAATCTCCTCACTCGGATGCATACAATCCCTTCTGTTTCAATATCCCGAGCACGTCCTCGAAGACGGCGTCCCGGTCCTTCGACGCGTCTATGACGCTGTACCCGAACCTCCCGGCCAGACGCAGATATTCGGCGCGGACCTCCCTCAGGAAGTCCAGTTTCTCGAAGCGGCTCTTCTCCTCCCCTCTGGAATCGACCCTGCGGAGGCTCTCCTCCGGGTCCATGTCCAGAAGGAACACCGCATCGGGCTCGATGACGGCCCTCTTCTGCATCTGGATGAGCCATTCGGTATCGGCCTTCCCTCCCTGGGACGCCGACTGGTAGGCCACTGTGGATGCCATGTAGCGGTCGCAGATCACCCACTTCCCGGTCTCCAGGATCTTCTCGATCTCCGCCGTGTGTATGGCGCGGTCGGCCGCGAAAAGAAGCGCCTCGGCGGTGGGAGGTATGTCCCCCAGTTCCCCCGAACGGAGTGCGGCCCCGATCCTCCCGGATGTGGGTTCCGAGGTGACGGCGGCATTCCCCACGAGTTCCGCGAGTCTCGCGGCCAGCGTCGTCTTGCCGGTGCCGTCCACTCCCTCGAGAACTATGAACCTGCCCTTCATCGCCCACCCGATGTGTTTGGACTTACAATAACCTTGGGTCGGCCGAAAGTCTCTCCACGAGGGAATCCAGCGCCTCCACGTCCTTCACGTAGTGTCTGGAGAGTCTCGCGAGATCCGTACGGACCGTATCGTCGACGTCCCTGCTGTCCTTCCCGAGGATCGCGCGCAGTGATGCTGCGAGGTTTCCGCCGCGTCTGTCCCAATCCGTGAGGATGACCGCCTTCCCGCCTTTCGATTCGACGTATTCCGCCGCGGCGGAGGGTCCCCCGGAGGACTGCACCTGGAAGATGTCACCCGAAATACCCAGATGTGCCAGCGAGTCCCTGTCCTTCCTCCCTTCCACCAGGATGACGTGGTCCGCGGAGAGTTCCTTCAGCCTCTCGAGGACCTTCAGGATCTCCTCGAGACGGACCGCATCGTCCATCACGTCTTCGTCAGATTTGCGCATATGTCGTCCGCATCCCCTTCGATGAAGACCGTCTTCTGCCTCGACGTGTGTCCGGCGGATACCGTCGCCCTGTGGCCGGACGCCTCGGACATGACCTCCGCCACCTCCTCGTTGGCCCTTCCGTCCAGGGGAGGAGCCCTGACCTTCACGATGAGGCGCTTCCTCCATTCGTCGAATCCCTCGATGCCCGTGCGGGACGCCCTGGGGGACACCAGGAGATCCACCTCTATGCCGCCCTTCACTCTGCGGCTCACATCGGACAGCTGCATGCTGGCACATACGCATACGCAGATTTAATGAATTCACCGCCCGGAGCGGGAGGGTAGGTAACAATTAAAATCGGGGCGCCCTATCCCCGCACGTTATGGAATCTCTCAGGGAACCGGCCATGTCGTTCAACGAGCTCGGCGAGCTCTTCCGCATGGAACACAAATCGAAGGTGCTCACGGAGGTCGGAGGCGACCTCTACCGCAATATGGCGGAGCTCCTGAGATACCTCAAGAAGCGGTACGAGCAGCAGCTCTCCGCGGACCCCGAGAATCCCAAGACCGACCGTGCGAACCAGGAGAGGATCCTCGGAACCCAGAGGGCCAAAGCGATCGTGGACATGCGTATGGAGAAGATCTGCAAGATGGCCCTCCGCGGGGCCATGGGTTCCGTCAACTCGGTGGACAGGCTGCCCCCGGAGGAGAAGGAGTACTACGAGACCGTCCTCAGACATTCGATCTCCCACCGCAAGATCGTGGACCGCCTCAGCGGCAACATACGCTACAGGAACACGGAGATCGTGCCGGAGACCGAGAATACGGAGGAACTCCCGCCGGCGTTCCACGTGCCGGAGACCGACGATTCCGTCAAAGACCTTGCACCTCCGGTATCCGTACCGAAGACCGCACCCGATGCGATCCCCGACGACTGGGGAGAACCGGAGGACACCGTTCCCCAGGACCCCCTCGATGAGATCATGCAGAGCATGCCCAAGATCCCCGTCCGCGAGGAGAAACCCTTCGTCCCCCCGATAGACGACCCCTCGGCGGACGAAGATTATGAAGGCGATATGCCCGACGACGAACTCGACAGGATGCTGGCGGACGACATGCCTGTGAGGGCTGCGCCTGCGGCGCCTGCGAAGGCGGAACCTGTGCCGGAGACACCCGACGACGGCACCGTACTGCTGCGCATACTGTCCGACATCCCCATGCCCATAGCCGGGCCCAACGGCAGACAGTACGAGCTGAGGAAGGAGAACATCGTGAGGATGCCGGCGATGCTGGCACAGATGCTCGTCGGCAACGGCATGGCCGCCGAACTGCATCCCTCACCTTGAAACGGTCAGGGTGCGCGTGTCCCCGAGCCTCTCAAGGCAGTCGATCTTGAACCTTTTGATGCCGGTTATATCGGAGACCGTCTGCCGGGCTATGTCCGGGGTGTTGTTGTTCTTGCTCAGATGTGCCAGGAAGATCTTCCTGCCGTCCCTGTCGGTGCGGCGGATGGCGTCCGCCGTGGCGGTGTTGCACAGGTGGCCGTGCTCGGATGCTATCCTCCTCTTAAGGGTCTCCGGATACGGTCCGTCGCGGAGCATCTCCCTGTCGTAATTCGCCTCGATTATGGCGAGGTCCGCCTCCTCCAGCGCTTTCTCGCACTGGAACGAGAGTTTTCCCGTATCCGTGGCCAGAAGGACATTCCCCTGGTCCGAACGGAGCATGAACGCACACGGTTCGGCGGCATCGTGGAACGTCGGAAGAGGGATGATGTTCATGCCGCAGAGGTCAAAACTGTCCATCATCCTGATCTCGTGCCAATCCACCTTCCCGGGATCGAAGGCCATGAAGGTATTGGCGTTGCAGTACATGGGGACCCCGAGTTTTCTGGCCATCACCCCGGCGCCGGCGACGTGGTCGCTGTGCTCGTGGGTGATCAGAAGGGCCTTGATCGAACTCTCGTCGATCCCCTCCATCTCCATCAGTTTATGAGTGTACTTGTAACTGAGGCCCGCATCGATCATGACGGCCTCGTCGTCCAGCTGTATGACGGTGCAGTTTCCGTCGCTGCCGCTGGCGAGAACATGGACTTCCAGCATGCCCGACCTTCAGACCTTCTTCTTGTAGATCGCGAAGATTATGTCGGAACGGGATATGGTGCCGACGAGGATGCCCTGTTCGAGGACGGGAAGACGGTTGACGTCCATCTCCATCATCATCCTGAGGGCTTCGACGACTTCCGCATCGGGAGTGGTGTAGAGGATGCTGCGGACCATGATGTCCTCTACCTTCATACTGGAGAACTCCCTGTTGATGTTGTTCATGTCGTCGCTCTGACTGTCGGTATCCATCGGCTGGCTCAGAAGGTGCTCGGAATGGATCTCCTCGTCGAGCTTGTCCTGATATTTCAGAATAAGGCGGAGTATATCAGTCTGGGATATCACTCCGAGGACATGGCTCCTGTTGTCTACGACAGGTGCCCCGGTGACGTTATCCAACGCCATTTTGATAACCGCCTGCCTCACTGTATCGGTCGGCTTGACCGTTATGACCTGCGTGGTCATCAAATCCCTAACCCTTAACTGGACCATCGGTTACACCTATAGCCTGCGACCGATAAAATAGTTGCCGTCATCGGAACGGCAAAATGCGTCCGGCCGCAGACTGTACAACAAGGTTTATTAATGAGGAACATATCGAGTGGGTTGTACGGGCCTGTAGCTCAGCTAGGTAGAGCGTCCGACTCTTAATCGGACGGCCAAGGGTTCGAATCCCCTCAGGCCCGCCACTTATCTTCCAACTTCGAATGTCCGGTTCTCCGTACATCCGATTCGTTCGGCATTCCGATGCTGGCACATTGCGTTGCAACTTAAAATGAAAAGGTCCGCACGGGCGGATCCGAATAAGTTTATCGGGGCGGGCGTCGGCCCGCCCCGGAGACCTCATCTCCTGCGCATGAAGACGAATGCCGCACCTGCGAGTCCCAGGATCGCCACGGCACCCACTGCCGCGTATACGGCGATGTTGCCGGACGACCCGTCATCTCCGCCGTCGGCGGGGATCCTCAGATCCTCGTCGGACACCTCAGTCTTCCCGCCATCGCTGAAGTTCTTTCCGCAGGCGGAACAGTGGTAGTGCGCCTTCACTCCGTCCGCGGATGAAGTGGCGGGAACCTCATCTACGAATTCTGCGGAATGGCCCGCCGCAGGGATCTGAACATCCTTGGTCTGCACCTTGAAATCGGTGTCGGCGAAGGCCGCGGTGGTGTACCTGTCGGTTCCGGGCTCGGTGCAGGTGGGTGCGGCGATTTCCGCACGGGTCGCCGCCGCGGTCTCCTCGGCGAATGCGTCGCATCCGTCGCGGTCGCAGTCCTTCCTGGCGGTGCAGGAGAGGTTGTCATTCGCCCAGGTGTATCCGGTCACGGCGTAATGGTGGCCGAGGGCGGGGATCTCGACGGTCTCCGTCTGGTCGGTGAGGCCTTCGCCGGTGAACTTC
>CAZHJV010000026.1:0-18996 GCA_964533525.1 uncultured Methanomassiliicoccales archaeon
GAAAGGCTCTTCTCTACGGCATCAGTTTCAAAGGCAAAGAAGCCAAAGCCCTCCTTGAGGAAACAGTTCTCTGATCCTTACCCGAACAGTCTGCCGCTCCTTTCGCTGGCCCATCCCCAGTCGGCGTATTTCCTGCCTATGAGGAACGGCGCCGCGAATTCGGGGACCTCCGTCTCCCCCTTCAGGACCATATGTTCCCCCAGTATGTCCAGGTCCATATCCTTCTTCATGGTGACCTTGACGGGGTCGTCGGTGTACACGTCCGGCACCGCATACTGCAGCGGATCGTAATCGGTGAGCTGCTGGCGGGTGATGTGGGAGACCCGGAGGCCGGTCTTCCCGTGCAGGGACCCGGGCAGACGGATGAGTCTCTTGATGTCGGGCGTGACGGGTTTGTCGACCTCGCTCGAGAAGCGGGGAGCGGCGTCCGCCGCACATTTCATGAGGATCTCCTGCTCGGTGGGGGTGAGGTCCGCCATGGAGTTCCTCTCGAACATGGTCTTCTCGCAGCTCTTCAGATGGTCCGACATCTTCGCGATCACCGGGTTGGTGTTCTTCACCGACGGATAGATCTTCTTGATGGTCTTGGGGTCGTTCTCCTCGATGTCCTTGCAGATCTCCTTCAGGGCCCGCCTCATCTTCCTCTTCCATCCTCCGTCCTCCTCGGACGGGATGAGACGGTAGGTGCGGACGCTGGAGACGGTGGTCCCGTCCCCCCTTCCGCGGGAGGACGCCACATAGGGCTTCTCGGGGAAGACCCAGTCGAGGTCGAGCCCGGTGCAGGAGATGTAGTCCACCAGTTCCCTCCTCTCGTGGGTGCCGAGGGTGTAGATGTCGTCGGAACGGATGTGGGCGTGGTATCCCCTGCCCCCGGAGAAACAGATGCGGACCTGGTCCTCGGAGAAACCGAGGTCGCTGAACAGGTAGTCGTCGCAGAGGGCGATCATCTCCTTCCGGATCTGCAGCATCATCTCGGAATACGTCATCTCGTCGGCGCCCGCCAGGTGGTCGGCGTCCAGGTCGAAGATGAGCTCCGCGCCCATCCATTCCTTGTCCTCCATGACCTGTTCGGAGGGGTGGCGGTAGTAGGATGTGGAGTAGTAGCTGTGGGCCGGCACCTTGCCGGCCATGAAGATCTTCAGGTCGTCCTGGGAGGAGAACGACATGTGCCTCTGCATGGTCCTGCCGAAGGGGATGAATCCGAACTCCTTGCGGGTGAAACGGTCGGGCATCTCCGGTCTGAACGAACGGTAGTACCGTCTGAACATCTTGTAGAGGAAGCGGCTGTTCGCATCCAGCATCGTGTCCCCGGTCCCCGGGATACCTGCACGGTCCATATGACCGTGCCATGCACGTGGTATTTAATTAAAGGTAGGTCGTTAATCGGGACATGGGATACATTCCGGTGTACGACAACCACATCCACATGAGCCCGCACGGCAGGAACGTGGACGCCCTGAAGGAGTACGGGGCGGCAGGGGGGACCGGGCTCACCCTGGTGACCCTCCCGTACCCGGAGGTGCATATCGGGAAGGGGTCGGATTTCGCCCGTTCCTATGAGATAACCTTCGATCTGGCACATAGGGCTTCGGAGGAGACGGACCTGGAGATCAACGTGGCCGTGGGACCCTACCCCGTGCTCCTGATCGGCCTGGCGGAGACCTTCGGTCTCGGCAGGGCCGAGGAGATGCTGATGGAGGGCATGGAGGCCGCCGGGAAGGCCGTGGAGGAAGGGAAGGCGGCCGCGATCGGGGAGATCGGGAGACCGCATTTCGAATGTTCCGCCGAGATCAGGGAGAGTTCGGACAGGATCCTCCTGAGGGGCATGGAGATCGCGAAGGAGAACGATGTCCCGGTGATCATCCACTGCGAGTCGGACGGGGATACGGACAGGAGTCTCGCCGCCCTCGCCGGGAAGGCGGGATTGGACCCGGGATTGGTGGTGAAGCATTCGTCCCCTCCCTGGGTGACGGAGGAGGAGACCTGCGGGGTCATGCCTTCGATGCCCGCGTCGAAGACCAACATAAAGGAGGCGCTGGCGAAGGGGACGGACCGGTTCATGCTGGAGACCGATTACATCGACGACCCGGAGAAACCGGGGGCAATCATGTCCGTGACCACGGTGCCGAACAAGGTGAAGTGGATGCTGGCATCCGGGGTCGCGGACGAGGAGTCCGTCTGCAGGATCTGCAGGGACATCCCCGACTCGCTGTATCACAGGTGAGTCCGGGAGAAGTTCTCTTTCATCTTCTCGGTGTCCTCTATGAGAGACCCGAGGAAGGCGTACAGGGTTTTCAGTCTGGGACTGTTGAGGTAATAGTGGTGGCGGATGCCCGTTTCATCCTCCACCCGGCGGGAGCAGACGAGTCCGCCGTCCTTCATTTTCCTTATAGCTTCGGCGCAGGTCTTCCCGTCCATGCCGAAGGCGCCGTCGGAGAAGGGTGCGACCAGTTCCTCCTTCGCGAGGCCGCGCACCATCCTGAGGACGTCGGGGTCGTCCAATGCCTTGATGATGTCCGCCTCGGGGTCGCTGCTGATGCCCAGGGGCATCCTGTTGGTGAGACAGATGTGTCTCGCGGGTTTCTTCTCTTCTGCCATGGGAGGATGAAGTTAGTCATTCCTAAAATATGCATCGGCGGCCGCCGGGACCGGGTTCCGCCGCCGGAAAAATAAGGGAGGACGCCGGGTCGATAAGAAAAGACCCAGCGTCCTGTTTTCGGGAGTTCAGAGATCGTCCTTCACCATGTCGTACGTGATGACGAAGGTGTAGTCCGACGCATTGAAACTCTTGGCGAATTCGGGGAAGTACTTGTTGATGAATGCCTGATTCGTCTCGTCTCCGTATCCGGTGCCCACCAGGTCCGGGTACAGGACTTCGGCCATATATGCGACCATCAGTGCGGGGGGCAGGACCGAGTTGAATACGATGAAGTGTCCCGACTTGTATGACTTGAGGGTCGTGAAGTAGTCGGCGGATTTCTTGTACTGCTCGACCTCGTCGATATCTTCGTTGTACGCCCAGGCGTTCATGTAGAAGAAGTAGTCCTCGTTGTACCCGAGGATCCACTCGTCTCCGCGGTTGAACTCCACATAAGTGCTGTTGGCGGCGCTGTCTTCGATGACGGCCCTCGCTCCGGCGGCCACGGCCATGGGTGTGTATGTACCGTTGATATGGTCGATGCAGTTCGTCATATATCCGCACATCACGGATTTCTTCTGGGAGGTATCGATCTTGTCGAGGACCTCGGTCTGGATGTAGGTCTGCACGTCTTCCGTGAATTTGACGTAATCCTGAGCCTTGTCGGCGAGGTTCAGCATGAATCCCATCGTCCTGATGGCGGAGACGCATCCGTCGAATCCGCCGAAGTTCAGGTGGATGATCTGGATGCCGCTCTTCTCCAGTTTGTTCTCGTTCGACAGCGATGCGCTGTGGGCGACGATGTATTTGGGCTTCTCCGTGAGGCTTGCCAGTTTCTCGACGTCCACCATGTTGTAGCTCACGCAGACGTTGGTTTCGGTGTCGAACAGTTCCTGGAGCATCAGTGCGGATTTCATTCCGGAATCGGAGAGGGTGTACCCGTCCATGTACTGCAGGGCTCCGATGGCCATCATGGGGATCAGAACGAACTGATGGACGCCCATGAAGGAGGTGATCGGATAGTCGAACGATGTGACGCCGTCCGTCATGTCGAGGTAGTAGGCCTTGGTGCTCTCGTGGGCTATGAGCTTCTTCACTATCTCGGCATCTTCGGAATCGACGGTGCCGTCCATGTTGGCGTCGGCTGTTTTGAGGTATGTGCCAGATGCGATCAGGCTGTTGATCATGTCGAGGTCTTTGGAGTCCAGGACGGAGTCCTCGTTGGCGTTGCCGTAGATCATCAGCGCTCCCGACTGGTTGTCGAAATCTTTGCCGTCCGTGCCGCTGTCGTCGTTTCCCGACGTGAGACAGAACGCCGCGACGCCTCCGACGACAACGACCGCCGCGATTGCCGCTATCAGAATTTTCGTGTTCATGGTAACTGCATTGGATTATACATCCAAATATAAAAAGCAGTCTCAGCCGGATGCAGGTTGGATTGATATGATCCGTTATCTGGGTCATTCTTTCCGGAAGTGTTTGTGACGGTTGGCGGGTTATGGCGATTCGCAACAGCAGGTTATAAATCCCGTCCGCCGAATCCGTATCCGATGGCCAGGAATGCGAAGGCGATAATGGACAGGTTCTGTCGGAAATACGACGGTGTTTTCGGAAAGTTTGAAATGGATCCGGAATCGGACGGGAGCAATGCCGTTTCCACGCATGAGGTGGGAAGCAGATTCGTGAGTGAGAGCGTCGTCATGGTCTCGGTCTCCGGTGATCCCGCATCGGAGTATGCGGAGAAGGAGGAGTTCGTCCTGTCCAAGGGCGTGAAGACGGCCATGGGGACGCCCGTCCCCATAGAGGATCCCCACGGATTCGGGGAATGGAGAGGATTCCTGAACAACTTCAGCAAGATGGGCGTCAAAGGCGGGTTCATCTACTGCGTCGGAAGGTACGGGGACACGGTGGTATGCGTACAGGCGTTCTCGACGAAGAAGCAGGTCTCGGAGGAGGAATTGGACAGGTTCCTCTCGGATATCCTGACGTCGGTTCAGGACTGACGGTCGGAATCTCCTTCCGCCTTCTCCTCGCACTCGCTGTAGGCTTCCTTCAGGATCTTCAGTTCTTCTTCGGTGGCGTTCCAGTATCCGCGGTCGGATGCCTCGGAGAGCCTGCCGATCATGGACATGAGCGCCCAGTTGTTGTTCTCCATCAGCCTCCGGCGCATGTCCCGGTCCGCAATGTAGCAGGCCTCCATGTCGCTGAAGACGGAGGACTCCACCGCACCGGTCGTGGCGGCAAGACCCAGAACGTTCTCGAAGCGGTCGTTTATGTGCTGCGCCCCGTGGTAATCCGTCCTGAGCATGGAGTCTATCCATTTCGGATTGAGCAGTCTCGTGCGTATGCCGTGTTCGATCGACCTTCTGACATCCGTCGTCCTTACGGAAGGTCCGGCGGCATCGGTGATGTACATGGCCGCCTTGGAACCGCGCGACACCTCCACCGTCTTGCACAGGCCCCCGAAGAACTCGTAGTAATGGTCGAGGTCGATCAGTTCCCGTTCCACCATGTCGCGCATCTGCGTGACCACGTCCACGTTCCTGTGGTTGGAGGCCATCAGTCCGGGGACGTCGGTTCCGCGGTGTCTGAGGGAATAGGCATGTCCCATGTTGCGCATGAATATGTCCGAGAGGTCCTCCTCCTTCTCCCACGACGAGGAGTTGACGGCGTCCGTTATCCCGCCCGTCCCGTAGAGCCCTTCGCCCGGGCCGAACAGCCTGCACCTGGAGAGATCGCGGGCGTCCTCTTCGGAGTAGCCTTCGGATATCAGCATTTCGTAATTCCTGCGGGTGTTCTTCGCGAAACTGCTCTCCGCATCGTTTTCCCCGAGTCCGTCGAGGACGGCGAAGAGGCTGTTGAGGCCCGTCACGATGTTGGAGAACATGTCGCGGAAGAATCCGCAGATGGTCACCGTAACGTCTATTCTGGGTCTTCCGAGTTCCGACGGCGGGATGGGTTCGAATCTCTTATCGAGGTCCCCGGCGGACGACACCATCCTGAATCCCAGGTAGGTCAGGATCTGCCCGAGGGTCGCGCCCTGCGTGCGTGAGGTCTCCAGGCCCCACATGACCACCGCCACGGAATCGGGATACGCCCCGCCGTGCTCCTCCCTGTACATCCGGATGGTGTTCTCCGCCGCCTCCGCCCCTCTCTCGAATGCGGCCTCGCTCGGTACGGCCCGGGGGTCGAACTGGACGATGTTGTATCCCGTCGGGAGCATCTCGGGGTTGCGCTGGAAATCGCCTCCGATCTTCACGTCGATGAACCGGCCGTCCAATGCGCGGATGAGACTGCGCATCTCGTCGCACCGCGATGCACTGTCCGCGATCGCTTTGCAGGTCTCCAGGGATTTTACTGCGTCTCCGTTGCATTTCAGGCCATCTGGCACATTTCCGTTATCCATATATCCGCGGTAGATGCGTGCAGCCTCGTCCTCTCCTCCGACGATGCTTTCGAGCGGGACGGCGTCCCCGTGGGGGAATCTCATCGCCTGGATTGCGAATTCCCGTGCCTCCTCTCCGGTGAAACCCTTCCCGTAGATGTGGAATCCCTGCGGGATCAGGGACAGACGGATGTCGTCCAGTTCATGTTCCAGATCGTCTATGTCGGTAGGGAGCCTCATCTCCCCGGCCTTCCTGCGTATGACGTCGAGGACGTTGGAACTCCTGCCCCTGTCCGAGATCAGGCTCTCCCTGTACTCGGCTATCAGGTTCTCCAGTTCCGACAGGTCCCCGTAGAGTCCGCTTCTGGTGTAGGGAGGGGACATGTAGCTGATGAGAGCCGCATGGGTGCGGCGTTTCGCCAGCATTCCTTCCGACGGGTTCCCGGTGTAGTAGATGTAGAAATGCGGGGTATCCCCCACGGCCATGTCGGGGAAGCAGTCCCCTGACATGGCGTTCTCCTTTCCCGGGAGGAATTCCACCGTCCCATGGGTGCCGATATGGATGACGGCGTCCGCACGGAAGGTGTCCCTCACCCATTCGTAGAATGCCAGATACTGGTGGTGCGGCGGCGTGTAGGGGTCGTGGTACTGCTGGGAATCGCCGGCGGATGCGGCCCTCGGGGGCTGTATCCCGATGAACAGGTTCCCGCGGACCATCCCGGGAATGATGTATTTCCCTCTCTCGGTCATGACGCTGCCCGGCGGTTCCCCCCATTTCTCCGTCACGGAGGCGGGGTGGACGCGCATGTCGCCGGACAGGATGACGGCGTCCCTGTCGGGGGACGTCCATTCCGCATCGTTCAGGAGTCCGTTGGACAGGAAGTACTGTTTCAGATCCGCCGCGGATATGGGTTCCGTCGAATATCCCGCATCGCAGAGCGTTTCCGTTATGGCGGAGATGGACCCGAGGGTATCCAGGAACGAACCTCCGAATAGGTTCCCCTCCCCCGGAGGGTAGTTGTACCCGATCACGGCGATCTTCTTCTCCTTCCTCGGGATGTCCCTCAGCCTCAGCATTCCGCGGATCTTTCCCGTGAGGCGGGAAAGCCTTTCGCCGATCACGCGGACCTCGGAGAGCTGGATCCCCCATTCCTCTATGAATTCCGTCTCCTCGTTGACCCCTACGGGGAATATGCAGGTCCCGCCGTCCAGTTCCGGCATGAATCCGTTGATCATGAACTCCATGGTCTGGAACCCGGAGGTCCTGGATTTCCATTCCTCCGAGGTGGATCTGGTCAGGAAGCACGGCCTGAGGAACGGGGCATCGAGGTCGTTTATGAGTTTCATCGCCTCGGTGCTGCTCCCGCCCATCGGGCCCGAGATCAGCCTGAATCCCAGGAATCCCACTATGAGGTCGGGCGCTTCGCCGATGAGTTCCCTTATGGGGCCCGTATCTTCGCTGCCGTAGCGGTTGAACGCCACCGGGAGGACGTTGGCGAATTCCCTTACGGAATCGGCCACGTCGGCGAGGGCCGGGAATATGTCGGACGGGTAGTTGGAACCGTTGAACATCAGGACGACGGTCTTCCTGCCGGGTATCCAATCCTTCCTGGATTCCGTGTAGGCTTTCCTGGAATGGTAGATCCTTCCGTCCGAGGGTTCTTTGATGTAGATTTCGCCCTCGTCGACGAACGGTACGGGGTCGGGGAGCGATCCGTACCCGAAATACGTCCTGAGTACGAGGTTCATCGCCGATTCTATGTCGCCGGGGCCGCATCTGCGGAAATATTCGCAGAACCGGCCGATGCGGGATGCGTCTTCCTTGTTCGTCTTGAATCTTTTCTCGTCGAATCCGCCGAGCCTGCTGCTGACGGGTCCGAGCCCGTTCATGACGATCCTCTGCGATCTGCTGGCGGTCAGTGCGGGCGTCAGCGCCGAGACGACGCCGCCGTCCGCCCCCATGAGGTCGAGGATCTGGAGGTCGGAGGACATGAGTTCCTCCGACACCTTCCCCGTATCGATGCGGGATGCGGCCGCATCGCCGCACAGATAGTGGATGCCGAAGACTATGTCCGGGAACGATGACGAGACCTTCCGGGCATACGCCGCCATCTGCCTGACCGCGGGGGTCGATACGGATATCACCGAGATCCTGGTCAAAAGTCCACTCCCCGCTCATTCCGTCGGAACGTCGGCCGGTCCGGGACAGCGGATGTCCCGGTCCGCATCCGGGCGCTTTTCGGTCCGGACGGGCTCCTTGAGGATCACATGGGGGTGGTCTTCGTACCTAATGACCTCGGATTCGACGCCGTATGCGGCGCGGATGTTCTCCTCCGTGACGACCTCGTCGGGCGTCCCCGCCGCGAATATGGTCCCGTCCTTCAGGAGTATCATCCTGTCCGAGAATTTGGCGGAGATGTTGATGTCGTGGCTGATCATTACCACCAGGAGGTCGTGGGACCTCGACAGGTCCCGGAGTATCCCCGTGACCTCCAGCTGGTGTCTTATGTCCAGATTCGAGGTCGGTTCGTCCAGGAGAAGTATCTGGGGGTCTTGTGCCAGCCCTCTTGCCAGCATGACCTTCTGATGCTGTCCCGCCGAGAGTTCGTTGAACGGCCTCATGGCGAGATCGTCTATGTCGAGCATCTTCAGGACGTTGTACACGATGTTGAGGTCGGACTCCTTGGGTCTCCATCCGGTGTGGGGGCTGCGCCCCATCAGGACGGTGTCGACGACGGACAGGGGGAAGGTGTCGGAGGATGTGTACGGCACATATCCGATGATCTTCGCGATGTCCTTGAGTTTCATCTCGGAGACGTCCTGCTCGTTGACCATCACCGTCCCGCCGCTGGGCTTGAGCACCTTGTTCATGCAGTGGATCAGGGTGGATTTCCCCACCCCGTTGGGTCCGATTATGGTAACGAACTGCGGACCTTCCAGATCCAGGACGATGTCTTTGAGGACGGGGACGCTGGAATATCCGAATTCCATCCCGTCGATTTTGATATGCATACGATCAGCTCCAAATCTTGTTCCTGTGTTTGAACAGGATGTACAGGAACAGCGGTCCGCCTACGGCCGCCGTTATCACTCCGACGGGAACGCCCGTCACGCCCACTGATTTCGCCACGCAGTCCGAATACAGCAGGAGCATCCCTCCGAAGGCCGCCGACGTCGGGATCAGATACCTGTTGTCGGAGCCCACGAATATCCTTACGATGTGGGGGGCCAGAAGACCCACGAAACCTATGCTTACGGTGAAACTCACCGCCATCGCGACGGTCAGGGCGGTGACAATGAGGATCCTGATCCTCATCGCATTGGCGTCCACCCCGAGGGCCGCGGCGTTGGCGTCGCTCATGGCGAGGATGTTGATGTTCTTGGCCATCAGCTGCATGAACGCCACGGCGATGACCGCCGCTACGAAGATGAAAATGATGTTGTCCCACGTGATCGCACCGACGGTGCCGATGTTCCACACATAGGCCGTCTTGTGATCCTGGGGATCGGCAATCAGCATCATCAGCGACGTCATCGCGCTGAACGTGTACATCACCCCGAGACCGGTGAGGATCATCGTGGTGGATGAGGCGCGTTTGATCCTCGATATGAGGATCATCGCGAGCGTCGGGATGAGCGAGAACACGAATGCGTTGACAACGATGGCGTCGTATCCTATGAGGCCGGGGATCAGGCAGAATCCGAGCGATATCGAGAGGATGGCCCCGAAACCGGCGCCGGACGATATTCCCGTGGTGTACGGGTCCGCGAGCGGATTCTTCATTATGCTCTGCATGGCGGCGCCGCACACGGCCAATACCGCACCGACCATGAATGCGCCGAGGGCGCGCGGAATACGGAGTTCCCAAACGATCTCGTCCTTCTGTATTCCGACCGGATCCGTGGCTATGTTGCCCGTGATATGGTCCCATATGATGGAATATGCTTCGATGAAACCTATGTCGGCCTTCCCGAGGCATATCTCGAGTCCCAGAGCGACTATCGCCAATATGCCGCAGGCCGCGGCGAAGAGGACCTTCTTCGAGATCCCTATGTTGTATTCGCGGATCTCGTCCGAATTGTCGTACATGCTGTCGAACCGGCTCACCACATCTCCCTCCTCGACCTGATGATGAACAGGAGGAACATCGGTCCGCCTATGAACGAGAGGACCACTCCGACGGATATGTTGTCGAGCAGGGTCCTTGCCAAAATGTCGGAGACGACTATGAGCAGCGACCCCATCACCATCGATGCGGGGATGAGGACACGGTTGTCCACCCCGACGACCATGCGGGCCATGTGGGGTACGACGAGTCCCACGAATCCCAGGACTCCGGTGACGGACACCTGTTCCGCCACCATCACGGACATCACGAGAAGACACAGGTTCCTGAACTTCTCCGTGTCGAGTCCCAGACTCTTGGCTCCGGCGTCGCCCATGGATATGAGGTTGAGCTGTTTGGAGACGAATATGAAGAACAGCGAACCGGCGGCGGTTATGGCCGCCATCAGGGGGATCTTGTCGGATACGACGTAGGTGAGGGTCCCGACCATCCATTTATAGACCTCCTGGGACTTCTCCGCCTCGGCGCCCATCATTATCAGCTGGGTTATCGCTCCGAACATGAAGCTCATCGCCAGTCCCGCCAGGATGACGGTGGTCGGCGATGCGTTCCTCATCTTGGTGACCCCGACTATGACCAGGGCGGGGATTATCCCCGTGAAGAACGCATTGGCCATGAGGGCCACCTCGTCGCTGAGGAACGGCAGGGTGATCCCCAGCACTATTCCGGCCGAGAGGCCCACCATGGCCCCCGACGATATCCCGGTGGTGTATGGGTCCGCCAGGGGGTTCCTGAGCATGGCCTGCATGGCCACTCCGACCACCGCCAGGGCCACGCCGGCGCATATGGCCGCGAACACCCTGGGCATCCGTTCTTCCCATACGACGTAGCTGTCCCACCATTCGGCGGAACCGGTTTCGTAGGAGACTCCTGTTATCTTGTTCCAGATGATGGTCGCAGCCTGATCGAACGATATCTGGTGTGAGCCGATCGTCACCGAAAAACAGATCGCCGCGAAGAGGAGCATGAGCCCTATCGCGATGAATGCCGTCCTGCGGAGAGCCAGTCTGCGGTAATCCGCAGCCATCTGGTTGCTGCCGTCTGTTGCCGTTTCCACGGTTTACCCTTCGGGAAATGTAAAGGCCGGCCCGGGGCCGGCCTGTTTGGTTCAGGCGTGCAGGTAGGTTGCCAGGTCCTTCACCATCTCGGCCGCGCTTTCGTCGGTGATGGTGGTGGCGGATCTCAGGTGGACGTGTGCGTAGTAGTTCCCGACGTATCCGGCATAGTCGATGATGTTGACGGCGGTGCCTCTCATCGTGGCGTTGTAGTAGTATCCGCTTCCGTCCGTGAATCCGGTCTTCTCGGAGACCGCCATCACGGTGGCGCTCATCACGGTCGTTCCGACCGTGCCCGAGATCGTGGTCGCCTCGGTGTCGTAGAGGGATTTGGCGTCGGTCGAGATCTGGACGTCGAGATAGTACTTGCTGTCGGAAGTTGCGAGCTTCGCGCTCATCGCGGTGCTGTCGGATGTCACGGCGTAATCCGTGGCGCTGCTTCCGTACGTCTTGGCGGACTCGGTGTAGTTGCTGCAGATGAGGGCTGCACCTTTGTATCCGGTGGTGGACGTTCCCAGGCGGCCTGCCAGGTCCTTCACCATTTCCGCTGCGACTTCATCCGTGATGGTGGCGGCGGATCTCAGGTGGACGTGTGCGTAGTAGTTCCCGACGTATCCGGCATAGTCGATGATGTTGACGGCGGTGCCTCTCATCGTGGCGTTGTAGTAGTATCCGCTTCCGTCCGTGAATCCGGTCTTCTCGGAGACCGCCATCACGGTGGCGCTCATCACGGTCGTTCCGACCGTGCCCGAGATCGTGGTCGCCTCGGTGTCGTAGAGGGATTTGGCGTCGGTCGAGATCTGGACGTCGAGATAGTACTTGCTGTCGGAAGTTGCGAGCTTCGCGCTCATCGCGGTGCTGTCGGATGTCACGGCGTAATCCGTGGCGCTGCTTCCGTACTTCTTTGCGGATTCGGTGTAGTTGCTGCAGATGAGGGCCGCGCCCTTGTACTCGGTGTCGGGGGTGACAGGAGTGACGGGCTCGGTGTATTTCTTTGCCTGATCGGTGGAAACGGGGTTCTTCAGTGCGGCGGATATGCCCTCTGCGAGTCCCTTGACATCGTTGTCGGTGAGGTTGACGCCCTTGAGGTAGATGTAGCCCTCGAAGAAGAAGTTCCCGCTGTATCCGGTGTAGTAGATGTAGCTGGATGCGGTGCCCATGTTGAAGTTGTTGTAGTATCCGATGGCATCGTCCATGGAAGCCTTCTCGTAGACTCCCTGGACGGTCGAACCCATCACACTCTTTCCGATCTGGGCGGTGTAATCGGTCTTGTTGGTGTCGAATTCCTCCTTTGCCTGTGCGGCATCGGAGAAGACTTTGAACGTGAGATAGTTCTCGTTCGAGCCGTAGGAGCTGGTCGAACCGTTGGGGTAGTAGACCTTCGCTTTCGATGCTGTGGCTCCGTCGTCGAGATAGAAGTTTTCGCCGAAGGTTCCGCTGTAGTTCTTGGAGAAGGACGCTCCGATCTGGGAGGCGTCGGTGTATTTCTCCTCGTCGTTACCGTCGTCGCCTCCGTTCATTACCAATACCGCTGCGGCTGCGACGATGACCACGGCGGCTATGATTCCGATGATTGCGATTTTCTTATCCATAGAATGCACTTGGATTAATCATCCAACCCTGCACTGCCCGTTTTTGTTTATTAGGAATTCCGTTTTCCCCGGCTTTTCCCGAAGACGTTGGATTTATCTATTTTGCATACGGACCCGGAGCATCCGTTCCGGACGGTACCGTTCCTGCCCTGCGGGCGCATCGGTTTATTACCCAGTACGGGATTTCCTCAGATATGGAGAAAGTCAGGATAACCGCGGTCTACGACGAGGGTTCCCTGCCGGGGACCACGATCATCGGCGCCGCGGGGATGTCCATACTCGTCGAGGCCGACGGGGGCCGCACCCTCTTCGGTCTCGGCCGCAGGCCGCGCTATCTCGAGCACAACATGTACACCATGGACATCGAGCCGGATTCCGTGGACCGCATAGCCGTGTCCCACGGGCATGCGGACCACTGCGGCGGTCTCGCCGGATTCCTCAAGGGCCGTTCGGGGCCCGTGGACATCTACGCCCCCGCCGGGGCATGGGGCGGGAAGAAAGGTCTCTTCGGCACCCCCTCCGGGCTCTGCGAGCCCGAGGAGTACGCCGGCATGACCGTGAGGCACGACGTGACGGATTGGGTGCAGTTCAGCGAACACGTGTTCCTGAGCCCTCCCATCACCGACAACGGCGCCGAGGAATGCTTCCTCGTTATCGATTCCTCCTCCGGACCGATCCTGATAAGCGGATGCTGCCACCCCGGCCTCGACCACATATTCGACGCCGTGAAATCCAGGTTCGGGAGGTTCCCTACGGCCCTGGTCGGCGGACTGCACATAATGGGGAAGAAGGATAAGCTCGCCGACGTCTACTCCGATTATCTGAGGGAGACGGACTGCAGGAGGCTGTATCTCAACCACTGCACCGGCGTCGCCGGCATAAACAGGATGAGGACGCTGCTCGGTCTCGGAGGGATCAACGACTTCTACGCGGGACAGAGCATCGAGTTCAATCTCGTGAAATGATGCCTGCGTCTTAAATACAGGGTCCTTTATGGAGAAACAGTACCAAAAGGAGGCACAACTGTGAAAGCATACCGTCTCAGAACGGCATCTATTTTCATCATCCTTACGTTGTTCCTGGTTGTCCTGGGATACGTCATCGGATGGTTCTTCGGCTACGGATATCTCGGATTCGGGATAATGCTCGCGATATCCCTGCTCATGAGTTTCTTCTCCTACTTCTACTCGAAGCAGAGCGCCCTGAGGGCCAACCGCGTGCGCATAATCACGCGCGACGAATGTCCCAGGCTGTACAACATCGTGGAGAAGGTGGCCAACGAGGCCGGGCTCCCCATGCCGGAGGTCGGCATCAGCAGCGTGCCGATGCCCAACGCCTTCGCCACCGGGAGGAACCCCAAGAACGCCGCCGTGGTCGCGACCCAGGGGATACTGAACCTTCTGAACGACGCCGAGCTGGAAGGCGTGATCGGACATGAGATGGCCCACGTGAAGAACAGGGATATCCTCGTGATGTCCGTGGTGTCCTGCATGGTGTCGATCATGACCTTCGCGGCCCGTATGTTCTTCTACGGGAGCCTGTTCGGCGGAGACCGCGACAGGGAGAACAACGCGCTCATGCTGGCCGTTGCGGCCCTGTGCATGATCCTGGTCCCCATCGCGGGTCTGATCCTCCAGCTCGCGGTCTCCAGGAACCGCGAGTTCCTCGCGGACGAGACGGGCGCGAGGATAACCCAGAGGCCCCGCGAGCTCGCGAACGCCCTGAGGAAACTCGAGGGTGGCTGCAGCAGTCCCAGCAACAACTACACGGATACCGCGCACGCGAACATGTGGATCAGCAGCCCCTGCAGGAAGGGGTTCATGGTGAACCTGTTCAGCACCCATCCCGCCACCGAGGAGAGGATCAGGAGGCTCGAGGCGCTCGCAGTAGCGATGGCCGACGGTTCCGTCCCCGCCTACACCCCCGAGGAGGACTCGTCCTCCACCAAACTGGCCTTCCAGTGATTTCTTTTTACGGGGCGGGCGGAGCCCGCCCCTATATGTGCCAGATGTAAAGAACGGGTATTTTTTCCCGATGTACGGGGGCCTTCGGCCCCGTGCGGTCATGTCTTTCGATGAGAATGGGTCGCGGGGCGGGCTCCGCCCGCCTCGGTATCATAAGTGCCAGATATCGAAAATCCAAGAGGTTTGAAGGAAAGGAGGGTTTACTTCACCGGCTCCCATTTGGAGATCTCGTTGACCTTCGACAGCGTCGAATTCCTCCGGATCTCCGCACGCGTACGGGTCTCGTGCTCGTGCACGTCGAGGGCGCGGTTGGCGACCTCCACCGCCTCCTCCTTGGGTACGACGATGAGTCCGCTCTCGTCCCCGATGATCCAATCCCCGGTGCGGACCCTCTGCCCGCCCACGGAGATCTCGACCCCTATCCCGCCGTAGCCCTTCGGTTCCCCGGCACAGGGCACGGCGTTCCTGGCGAACGCCGGGAACCCGAGATCGATGATGTCGTCGATGTCCCTTATCGCACCGTCGATGACGATCCCCTTCACGCCCATGTTCATGGCGGAGTTGGACGCCAGCTCCCCCCACACGGCGACGGGGGCTCCGCCCACGTCGACGACGATGACGTCCCCGGGGGACGCCCTGTCGATGGCCTCCACGGGCTTCGCCCAGTCGCCGTTGGCCGTCTGCACCGTCAGGGCCCTTCCGACCATCCTCGTCCCGTGTTTTATGTACGGGTGCAGGCCGAAGACCACCCCTTTCTTGTGGTATGCGTCGGATATGTTGCAGGTGGACACCTTCGAGAACGCCTCGAACAGGCCGTCCTCGGTGTACTTCTTCGCCACGGCCTTGTCAATCTCAAGGCCCTTCATGGCCTTCTTGATGTTCTCCGCCGCGCCCCTGATGTCGTCGGTCTTGGTGATCCCGCCGCCGACGATGATGTCGTACGCCCCCGCCTTCACGTATTCCGCGACCGTGTCCGCGGTGATCCCGCCGGCCACGGCCACCGGGACCGACACCGCCGAGACGATCTGACGCAGGAGGTCCACGGGGGCCTCCTCGCCCCTCATCTGGGTATCTATCCCCATGTGCAGGCAGATGTAGGAGACGCCGAGCTTCTCGACCTCCTTGGAACGTTTCACCTTGTCCGGCACGTTGATCATGTCCACCATGATCTCCGTCCCGTACTTCCTCCCGGATTCCACGGCCTCGGATATGGTGGAGTCCTCGGCGAGACCCAGGACGGTCACCACGTCCGCGCCCGCCTTCGCCATGATCTCGACCTCGAACGCACCCGTGTCCATCGTCTTCGTGTCCGCGACGATCTTGTGTCCGGGGAACAGCTTCTTCATGGTGCGTACGGCTTCGGTGCCCTCGCTCTTGATGAGGGGGGTGCCCACCTCGATCCAATCGGCGCCGCCTTCGGCGGCCTCCTGTGCGATGCCCACGCTCCTTTTGAGCTGCATCATATCGAGCGCTACCTGCAAAACCGGTTCCATGGGCGCACAATGGCCTTCCGCATATTTGAATGGAAATACTGCTCAGCTCGCCCGTCACTCATCAGTGTTCAGCTCAATGAAACGATCATCATCGCAGCGGTCTTCCATTGGCGATACGATAATTTAATTGTGTTGTCCGCCTTCGCCGTTGCATTATGGCCCTTCTGAAGAAAGCCGAGAAGAAATACCGCGTGCTCTTCGTGGACAGCCTCAACGACCTGTCCTCGCAGCTGGCGGAATACTACACCGGGAAACTGTACCCCGGGATGTACGAGGTCTACAGCGCCGGACCGAAACACGACATCATCGACTGCGACCTGCTGTCGGTGATGTACTGCAACGGCGACGGGGACCTCAGGAACCAGGTCTCCAAGGATTTCGCCGACGACAGGTTCCTCCCCAAGGACAACAAGTTCGACTTCGTGGTGTACACCGAGAAGAAGGTGTTCGACGATCTGGCACATAAGTCCCCGTGGAAGGGGAGGCAGATCTGCGCCCACATGGGGAGCAGGGACGAGTTCACCGCCACCGACGATGCGGAGCTGGCGGAGGAGCTCATGGCCATGGCCGGCAGGGTGTCCGCGTGGGTCAAGGAGAACATGGACGACCCCGCGAAGCTGGAGTCCCTGATCTCGGCATGATCCCCGTACTCGTTTACGATAAAGACCAGTGCGACCCGAAGAAGTGCACCGCCAAGCGCATGGAGAAGTTCGGGCTCGCGAAGGAGGTCCCGCTGAACAGGATCCCGCCGGGCGCGGTTGTGCTGTCGCCCTTCGGGGAGAAGACCCTCAGTCCCGCGGACATCAAATACGCCAGGAGGGGGCTGGTGGTCCTGGACCTCACCTGGACGCACATAGACGAGATACCGCACATCCGCGGGGAGAAGGCCAGGAAACTGCCGTATCTGGTGGCGGCGAACCCGATAAACTGGGGGAAGCCCTGGAGGCTGAACAGCGCCGAGGCGGTGCTGGCGTCGCTGATAATCATGGGTCAGGACGAACAGGCGGAGCTTTTCATGCCCCGTTTCAACTGGGCGCCGGAGTTCGTGACCCTGAACAAGGTTCTTCTGGACATGTACAGGGAAGGGAAGGACTCTGACGACGTACAGAGGATGTCGGACGAGTACGTGGAATCGATAACCGAAGATTGATCTCCCGGTCCGGCGGAGCCGGACCTCTTTACCGCTGTTCCTTTCCGATCCTTTCCCTGTACTGCGAAAGTGCCAGCATGTTGTCTCCGGACGTCATCGGCGGTACGCCGCATTCGGGCGTGACGATATCGAACCCCGCCTCTGCGGACCTCTCCGCCTCCCTGACGACGTCCTCCGGCGAACCCGACAGGAGTGTCTGCACCGGGTGCACGCACCCGGCGAGTCTCACTTTGTTTCCGACGAGTTCCCTGTACCTCCGGGGATCCTTCGACGCCTCCGGCGAGAGGATGTCCTCCCCGAGGGACGCCAGTTTATCGGCCACGGCATAGGTGTCCCCGCAGCTGTGGACCGCCGTGAACGCTCCCTTGGAGGCGGATATCAGCTTCGGCATCCTCTTCCCGACGGTGTCAGGGAAACTGTCGGGGGGAAGGAGGTCCGTGTCGGCGCCCTCGATGAACAGGACGCAGTCGCAGAGTTCCGCCATCTCCTTCGCATAGGCGCACAGATGGGGGACGACGGCGTCGAACCATCTCCCCAGGAGGTCCGGGTCGAGGATGGAGGCCATGAGGACGTTCTCCATGCCCAGGAGGCCGTTGGTGCAGGCCAGGGGACCGTTCATGCCGCAGACGGTGAAGAGATCCTCCCTCTTGGACAGGATGCGGGCGGCCTCGGCCATGGCGGAGATCCTCTCGGTCGCAAGGAACTCCTCCGGAGACATCAGATCGGGGACGTCCGGGATGCCGTCCGCGGCCCTGTAGGGGGAGGACGATATGGACGGATATACGATGCCGGTGCCGCGGTTTATGGTGCAGCCGAAGGCCTCGGCGTCGTTGTTGATATTGAACGGGATGCGGGCCGTGGCGAAGCCGTAGAGCCTGGATGGCTGAAGTGCCAGATCGGCCATTTTGCGGGGGTCGCAGTGGGCCTCGGGCCAGAAACTGCCGCAGGCCTGCATCTGCTCCGCGGTGGCGGATTGGGTGAATATCGCGGGGGGACGGAGAGGCTCCCCGTCCAGGGCGCGGAGGATCCCGTCCTTGGTGTTCATGGGGAGGGAGATGGGAAAGGAGTGTTAAAAGGGAACGGTTTTCCGGCGGAGCAGTGAGGGGGACCGTTCAGAACTCGGCGTTCTCCGATTCCGGAAGTGCGAAACCCAGCTTGATGTACGGGACATCCCCGTCCAGAAGGATGTCGCAGTCCACGCGGTACACGTCCCTGAGCATCTCCTTCGTGAACACCTCTTTCGGCGTCCCGTCCGAATATACGACGCCCGGAGGTCCCAGGACCACCACCCTGTGGGCATATTTCGCGGCGATGTTGAGGTCGTGGCATATCATTACGATCAGTTTGCCCTGGTCCTCCGCTATCGCACGCAGGAGTTCCGTCACGTAGATCTGATGGTGCACGTCCAGATTGGCCGTCGGTTCGTCGAGTATCAGGACCTCGGTCTCGGTGACGAGACCCCTGGCTATCGCCACCTTCTGATGCTGTCCGGCGGACAGCTCGTTGAATCCCCTCATAGCATATCCGCTGACCCCGAGGACGTCCATCGCACGGTGCACCGTCTCGATGTCTCTTTTTGACACCTTCAGTTT
>CAZHJV010000027.1:0-18576 GCA_964533525.1 uncultured Methanomassiliicoccales archaeon
CAAGAGATTCCTGGGGGTCCGGCTCGATCAGGGGACCGCACGCAAAAACCAGTTCGGAGGAGTCGTTCTCATCGTCGCAGGAATAGTACTTGCAGCAAATGTCGCGGAACTCGCCGACACCCTGATGCTGATAATCGGGATCATAATGATCGTCATGGGGGCCCTCCACATCATAGCGGCTCTGGGCATGACGGGCAGACTGTGAGGTGCTGCAATGAAAATGGAGCTGAAGGTCGGAAACGGGAGGATCGCACCCGTCATCGCCGTCGTCCTGATCGTACTCGGCGCGGCGGCGATATTGGCGAAGAGGTCGGATCTTCTGAGCGTAAAGGAATTCTTCATGGCCCTGGGCGTACTCGTGATGCTCGCGGGCATAATCACGGTGGCCGGCGGATTCGCCCGCGACGGCCCGAGGGACATGATCTTCGGAGGCTGCATGATCATCCTCGTCGGATTCGTCCTCTATATGACGGATATCCCCGAGATACTCATATTCTGGCTTGCCGTCATCGTACTGGCGGAACTGGGGCTCAAACTGTTCTTCTCCATGCCTCTGGGCATCGCGGACGTGGACCTGGGGAGCGATGCCGCCGAGAAGGCCGCTGGCCTTGCGGCGGTCGCCGTCGCAGTCGTGCTCATCGTCTTCGAACCCGAGATCCGGGAATATTTCATGTACCTGTTCGGCGGCGTCGCGATAGCGATAGGGGCCGTCATACTGGCACAGCTGAAGGGAGAGGCCGGGGAAACCTCCCCCGCGGAACGCTGAACCATAGAAATAAAACCCCTTAACCTATCACCCGTCCGATGGGAAAAGACGCGGGACCGGCAACCAAGACGGTCAGGAACGGCAGGGCTACGGCCGAGCAGCTCGCCGACAAACAGCATGAGATCTCGGTCACCGAATTTTTCGAGAAGAACAAACAGATCCTGGGTTTCGACTCCCGCGCGAAATCGCTGCTCATGGGCGTGAAGGAGGCCGTCGACAACTCCCTCGACGCCTGCGAGGAGGCGGAGTTCCTGCCGGACATCATAGTGAAGGTGTCCAAGGTCGGGGAGGAGGAGTACACCGTCTCCATCGAGGACAACGGTCCCGGGATCGTCCACCGCGCAATGCCCAACGTGTTCGGCCGCCTGCTCTACGGTTCCAGGTTCCACGCCATGCGTCAGTCCAGGGGACAGCAGGGTATCGGCATATCCGCCACCGTCATGTACGCCAACGTGTCCACGGGGAAACCCGCCCACATCGCCTCCAGGATCGAGGGGGAGAACGAGGTCGCATGGGAGATGGATATAGCCGTCGACACCAAGACGAACCGCCCCATCGTGACCAACGACAGGGCGTTCCCGTGGATGGAGAAGGCCCACGGGACGAAGATAGAGTACACCACCAAAGGGCGCTACGTCACCGGAAGGCAGTCCATCTTCGAATATCTGAAGGAGACCGCCATCGTCAACCCCCACGCCCGCATAGAATTCCACGACCCGGAAGGGAAAATCTGGACTTTCGAGAGGGCCACCGAGACCATGCCCCCGAAGGCAGCGGAGATCAAACCCCACCCCGCCGGGATGGAGATCGGGGACATGATGAACTACTCCTCCCAGTCGGAGCAGAAGACCGTGAAGGACTTCCTGAAGAACGACTTCTGCAGGATGACCGACAGACTCGCCTCGGAGATCTGCGCCAAGGCGGGCGTCGCCCCCGGGTCCGCACCCAAAGACCTGGGAAGGGAAGGGAGCATGAAGCTGATATCCGCCATCGCGGAGACGAAGATCATGGCCCCTCCGTCCGAATGCCTGTCCCCCATCGGGGACGTCCTGATCAAGAAGGGACTCATGCACATCCTCGACGGGATGCGTCCCGAATACTACGCCACCCCCGTCACGAGGCCCGCCCATGCGGTGAACGGGAATCCGTTCACGGTGGAGGCCGGCATCGTCTACGGAGGGGACATACCCTCCGACGGACAGGTCACCATAATGAGGTTCGCCAACCGCGTCCCCCTGCTGTACCAGCAGGGCGCGGACATCATCACGAAGGCCGTCTCCGAATTCGACTGGAGGAGGTACGGCCTCGAACAGAGGGGAGGGAAGGGCATCCCCTACGGGCCCGCCATCATCCTCGTGCACGTGGCCTCCACCAAGGTGCCGTTCACGTCCGAGGGGAAGGAAGCGATCGCATCCATGCCCGAGATCGAGGAGGAGATCCTCGCGGCCCTCAGACTCGTGGCGAGGAACCTGAAATCCCATCTCAACAAGATGGAACGCAAATCCAAGACCCACGAGAAGTTCGACATCGTCCAGAAGATCCTGCCGAACCTGGCGGAGAAGGTGTCGACTCAGCTGGGAAGGCCCGTCCCCGACCTGAGCAGGACCATCACGAAGATCATGAACGTGGTGTGGATAGAACCCTCCAAGAAGAAGACCGATGACAAGAAGGGATACGAGATATCCTATTCTATCTACAATTACACCGTCCGTCCGCACACTTTCATGCTCCATATGGCGCTGCCGGAGGACAGCATAGGCGAGTCCGTGACGGGATCCCCTATGTTCGATTCCGTCGGCGACGGCGGAAAGACCCAGTGGGTCGTGAAGGACATTGCCCCGTCCGAATCCGTGAACCTGTCCTTCGTCCTCACGGGGGACATGGCGGACACGTTCGACCCCGACGACGTGTATGTCTCCGGCATAAACCCCGTCATAGTCATGGGCGCCGAGGCGCTGCCCGGGGACTGGGGGATCAAAGGGATGGAGATAACCGAGACCGACGACGTGGTCCCGGACGACAGTACGGAGGAAGAGGAGAAGGAAGAACTCGAGGAAGAGGAGTTCGAGAAGGAGGTGAACGACGATGAATGACAGACAGAAGACGGCCTTCGACCGCCTCACGGGCGTGGCGGAGAACATCTACGACGCCTTCGACAGGGGAGACATCCCTCAGATGTCCCTGCCGATGCGTTCCAAGAGGAACATCGAGTTCGACCCGATGACCCAGGTGTGGAAATACGGGAGTCTGAAGACCACCCGTACGGCCAAGACGACGCAGGGTGCGATGACCATGCTCAGGACCGCATACACCACGGAATTCATCAACGAGATGATCCGCGAGAACAAATCCTCGACCTTAAGGGAGATGTACTACATCTCCGAAGGATGGAACGCGGCCAAGTTCCACACGCAGGACGAAGGCAACCTCCTGGCGGAGGACCTCGAGACGATCTCCCACTGCATGAGGGAGGATTTCAAACTCAGGCCCGAGGAGAGCGGTGCCCACGTCTACGGGAACGTAACCTTTAGGACGATGACCAAGAAGGGCATGAAGGACATCAACTGCATGGACGACGTGTCCGAACAGGGGTTCGCGGTGCCTTACAGCGTCGAGAAGGAGACTTTCGAGATAAAGAGCCACGACGTGAAATTCGTGATGGCGCTGGAGACAGGAGGTATGTATGCAAGGCTCATCGAGAACGGCTTCCCCGAGAAGGCAGGATGCTGCCTCGTCCATCTGTCCGGTCAGCCCGCCAGGTCCACCAGGAGACTCATAAAAAGGCTGAACGAGGAGAACAATCTCCCCGTGGTCGTCTTCACCGACGGGGACCCGTGGTCGTTCAGGATCTTCGCGTCCGTGGCGTACGGCGCCATCAAGACCGCACACATCTCCGATTATCTGGCGACCCCCACGGCGCAGTTCATCGGGATCACCGCGTCCGACATCCTGAACTACGACCTCCCGACCGACAAACTCAACGACAAGGACATCGGAGCCCTGCATGCGGAGCTTTCGGATCCGAGGTTCAACGACGAATTCTGGGACAGTGAGATCCACGCCATGCTCGACATGAACAAGAAGGCTGAGCAGCAGGCGCTGGCCAAGTACGGTCTCGATTACGTCACCGACACGTATCTGCCGGAGAAACTCTCGCAGCTCGGTCTGCTCTGAATGGATTCCGGACATCTGGGTCATTGCGCCCGGGTGTCCGGAAAAATAAAACGGAGGGGCTTTCCGGCCCCTCCGGAAGACCGCATCAGTTGTATGCGGCCTGATTGAATCTGTTTATCACGAACTGCTTGTCCATGGAGGCGAGGAACGAACCGAGCCTCGGACCGGCGGGTTTGCCGATGATGAGACCGTAGATCACCTTGTAGGCGTTCTTCAGTCCGATGGGGGACTCCTTTCCGCAGTCGGAGATGATCTTGCTGATCGTCTCGGGGTCCCAGTTGCAGTCGTTCATCCTGGTGACGAGGGACTGGAGGAATGCCTTGTCGTTCATCTTCAGCTCGATCCCGGCGGGGATGGTCTGACAGATGGAGAATTTGACCTGGTCGGGGGCGAAGGCGTTGAGCCAGTATCTGATGCACTCGCAGCGCTTCCTGATCCTCTTCATGTCCTCCTCGTTGGCGGCGGATATGTCGACGGTCCTGGAGAGGACCTTCATCTGGTCCTCGAAGCTGTCGGCGATCTGGACGACGTTGCAGAGATGTCTGCAGGAGACCTGCGTGGGCATCTGCGCCGGCACATGGTTGTGCTGCGCGATCTCGTAGGCGCGGACGGAGTTCTCCTCCGCCTCGGTGTACTCCTTGGTGAAGAACGCCTTCTCCATCCTGTCGTACTCGTCGGCCATATCGAGGTTTCCGAGACCGGAGTCGTAGTCGATGGCCCTGGAAGGCTGCACCCTGAGGAACAGGTAGTTGAGGACCTCGGGTGGAGTCATCCTGATGGCATCGAGGCCGGTGACGCTGCATCCGAGGGACTTGTGCATCTGGCCGACGCCTTTCAGCTGGACGAACTCGTAGGGTATGGGGAAGGGCGGCTCGATGCCGAAGATCTCCTTCGCGAACCTCTTGCCGGTGTCGTAGGAACCTCCCGCGGCGGCGTGGTCCTTTCCGAAAGGCTCGGCGGAGGTGCCGAAGATCTTCCACTTGGCGGGCCACTCGAGCCTCCAGGTCAGTTTTCCGTCGTCCTTCCTGATGTCCGCCTTCCCGTGGTGCCCGCAGGGGCAGTCGTACTCGACGTAGGGGAACTTGTAGGAATCGAAGATGGGCTTGGTGTAGCGCCCGCACTTCTCGCAGAGGGGGTTGTAGGGTGCGTAGTTGGGATCTGCCTCCTTTCCGGAGACCTCGTGGAGGATATCGATGATCTCCTTCCTCTTGGCGAAGGTAATGTCGATGGCCTCGGCGAACTTCCCCTCCTTGTAGAGGTCGCTCGTCCAGATGATCTCGCAGTGGACTCCGAGTGAATCGACGGCGTCCAGGAAGGGCTGCACGAAGTGATGCGCGTAGTTCCTGTGCTTGCCGCAGGGGCAGGGGATCCTGCTGATCGGCATACCCACATACTTCTCGAACTCCGGGGGGAGGAAATCGTATCTCTTCCTGAGGGGGTCGAAGGAATCGATGAGGTAGATGAGACGGACGTCTTTGCCGAGTCCCTCCACCGCACTGCGTATAGATTCTCCGGTGATGGCCTCCCTGAGACTTCCCACGTGGATGATCCCGGTGGGACTGATGCCGGTGGCGATGAGCGGATGTTCGCTCTTCTCGGCAATGTCTTTGGCTATAACGTCTGCCCAGTGCATACTAATCAGCCGCGCACATTATGGGATGACAATAAAAAGGTTGTCTTGTGGGCGCATCCAACCAATGGGATTATATATTGTCCGAATATACGAATGGACAATGGCCAAAGAGAACAAAGGCGAATCATTCTCCTCGTCCGCAGGACTGATGAGATACTTCGACTCCGAGGACGACAAAGGCATCAAGGTCGGACCCAAGACCGTCATCGCGATCGCCATCGCATTCACCGTCCTCGTATTGGTGCTCCCCGTGTTCTTCCCCATGTGAAGACCGGAACGTCCCTTTTCACGGAACGCGGCGGTACATCCGCCGGACATCCTGTATCGTATTACCGGATGGTTTGATACTGTAAATTAATCGGCGGATTTCCTCCGGCCGAAGATATCCGAATGACATCCCGGGATCTTATCCCCGGGACATCTGGCACATATGCCTTCAGATCTTGTCGTTGGCGGTGATGGTGTACTCCGGCGGATACTTCTTCCTGTACATCCTGGAAAGTATCGGCGGCGCGATTATGGTTGTCGCGACGGCCATCACGACGATGACCGCGTAAAGGGAAGACGAGAGCGCGGGCTGGCCGTCCACGATCATGTTGAGTCCGATGGATGCGACGATGATGCCGACCTCGCCTCTGGGGATCATCCCTACACCGATGATATTGAAGGACTCCTTGGAAGTACTCCTGTCGCTCAGTTTGGCACCGAGCCCGCATCCGATGTACTTGCCGATGACGGCGAGGAAGATGACGGCGACGGCGGAGACGATGACGGACGTGCTGCCGAAATCCCCGAGATCCACCTGCATACCCACATGGATGAAGAAGAACGAGATGAACACGGAGGTGATGGTCTCGAATTTCTCGTCGAGCTTCCATTCCCACGCATGTTCCGCGAACATCATTCCCGCGAGGAATGCGCCGATGATGGCGGCGAGGCCGATGGTCTCGGCGAGCCATGCCATGAAGAAACAGATGATAAGGGCAAGTGCCAGCATGTTCACGGATGCGGGTGTCTTCCCGGCATCGCGGGCCGTCTTGACCCTCTTCTCGTTCCAGGCATAGATCTTCGGGACCGCGGTCTTCGCGAAGAGGATGGCGGCTATCACGAAGATGCATGCGACCGCCATGACCTGCACCACTCCGAAGATCGAGATGCCGCCGTCGGAACCGGCGACACCCTTGACGATTGCGAGGACGATCATCCCGAGGACGTCGTCGATGACGGCGGCGCCGATTATGATCCTCGACTCGAGCTTGTCCATCAGGTGCATGTCCTTGATGACGCGGGCGGTGATGCCGACACTCGTGGCCACCATGGCCGCCGCGAGGAACATCGCATGGTGGAAATTGGACTCGGTGAACTGGATGTACGCGAATCCCAGGACGAACGGGACTATGACTCCGAGGACCGCGACGAACATAGCGCTCTTCCCGACGCTCAGAAGCTCCCCGACCTTGGTCTCGAGACCGACCGAGAACAGAAGGAATATCACACCGATCTCGGCGGCCGCATACAATACTGAATAATTGGTTCCGGCGGCGTCGCTCCCCGGGGCCGGGATCTCGATATCCAGGAACTCCAGGAGAGTGGTCCCGCCGATGGCGAGGTTCGCGACTATGATGCCGATGACGATCTCGCCGATGAGACCGGGGATCCCGAAATGCTCGAACGCCCTGTTCCCCAGACGTGCCAAAACGAAGAGCACCAGGAGCATGAGCAGTATCGAGACGATTTCCATGGGGGCGTGATATTATTACTGCTTAAAAAGAAAACGGACGGAGATGCGGAAAAGGGAGAAATTCCGCCCCCGAAGGGGCGGAGGAAAGGTTTACCAGCGGCGTCTGAGGTCGCCGGTGAAGGGGCGCCCGTAGTACTCCTGGGGCAGCTTCACCCTGATTTTGAATTTCCTGTCGTAGGACTCGAGACCGTCCTCGGGAAGGTCCGAGTTGTCATCTGCCGTGGTGGAGATGTACATGTCGATGTCGTTGGAAAGGGTCGGCACGTACAGGCAGAGGACGTCCCGGTTGATGTCGACGATCTCCGTGACATCCCTGATGACGTTGTTCTCGGTGAATCCGACGGCCACGTTCATACCGGGGGCGGCGGCCTCCGATGTCATGGCGGCCTGACAGTGCGCGAAGTCCTCGGGCTCGGAGAATCCGTATTCGGGTTCGGAGTTGGCATCCTCGAGTTCGGCGGCCTCCTTCTCGAGGTCCTCGAAGGAGTAGCGGAACTTGGGGATCGACATCCTGACGGGCTCCTCCCTCACGATGACCGTGTCGGCCACCACCGTGTCGGTGACGGCGGATACGGGGGCGGGGGCGGCGAGCATGTGCACGGGCTCTCCCTGCGGGAGTGCGAGGACTGCGGGCTTGGCGGGCGTCTCCGGAACGGATTCGGGGATCTCCTGTACCTTCGCGACGGTCTCGCGGAGGGCTTCGGCGGATGCCTGTGCCGATGCGAGGGCTGCGGACACTTCTTCCTCCCGCACCTTCGCGACGGCCTCGTGGAGGGCTTCGGCGGATGCCTGCGCCACGGCGAGTTCCGCCATGATGTCATCGATGCAGACGTCATCTTCTGCGGGAATCTCCTCTGCGGGAGCTTCCTCCTTCTCGAAGAGTCCCTCTGAGACGGGGATAACCACTTCTGCGGGAATCTCCTCTGCGGGAGCTTCCTCCTTCTCGAAGAGTCCCTCTGAGACGGGGACGATCTCCTCCGCAGGTACGGTCTCGGCGGGAATCTCCTCCGCGGGGACGGAGAACACTTCGGGTTCGGCCTCCTTCGCGGGGGCGGACTGCTTCACTACGATTTCGTTGAAATCAACGGGCTCGTAAACGGGTCTCCTCCTGGCGTTGGAGAACATGTCCGCGGGTTCGTAGTAGTAAGTGCGGTTCTGGGCGGCGGGCTCCGGGATCTCGAAGTCGTCGAGCGAGTCCTTGTAGATCGGCCTGATGACAGGCGTGTATTCGGGAGACTCGTCGAAGTATCTGCTGTCGGAGACCTTCGTGACGAAAATGGCCGCGCCGGAATCCGTCTCGACCCTGTCGAACTGTCCGGCGTCCAATCCGCGTGCCTCTTGCGGCGCCTCGACGGCGGTCTTGCTTTCTGCGGTACCGTTCCTGCCCCTGAAGAGCGATATTATCTTGTCGGCGACGCCCGAAAAGCGAGCGTTACCACTGTTTGAGTGTGATTTCCACATCTCCATCCCATCCGCTCAAGGATAGGATTTTTTGGTATTTAATCGTACGCGAGAAGCAGGATTTTGGATTGGTTCCGTGTCCGTTCCGAGGGGCCGAAAAACCCTCATCCGCTGACGAAACGGATATAATCCGCCTTGCCCGCGGCCTCTATGTCGCGGATCATCTCCCTGAACTCGGAGGCGTCGCAGGAGATGATCATGACCTCGAGGCATTTGCGGTTCTTCAGGTGCGAATGGAGCTGCGTCTTGATGGCCCCGGTGTGCTTCGCCTGGATGACACCCATCCACGGGTCCGCATGGTCCCTCTTTATGATTATCAGGACGCCTTCCACGAGGCCCTCCAGCCCCGCCATGTCCTGTATCTCCGACATGGCGGAGGAGATGGCCGTGCGGACGGCCTCGGAACGGCCCCCGAGACCGTATGTCTCCTGGATGCGGTCCAGGTCCGCGATGTTCTCGTCGCTGAGGGAGACGCTCACTACCGTCATGACGGAAGGATGGCGGAACTGCGTTAATAACATCTCGGCCGGATGTTAATAAAAACCGATGTTCGGACGGCCGGATGTTATTAACATCTGCAATAAACCTTAATAACCGAATCCCGAAACGGGCCGTATGGACGACGGCATGGCCATAATACTGTTCGCAGCGGTGATCTTCATCGTATCGATGTGCGCCGCACGCATCCCGTTCCTCATCAAGAACGGGAAGAAGGTGAAGCTCCATCTCCTGATCACGTTCAGCACCGGCATCATGCTGGGGGTCCTTTTCATAATGCTCCTGCCGGAGGCTCTGGAGAAGACGCTGGATAACGGCGGTTCGGCGGAGAGCGCCGCATACATGATGTTCGCGGGATTCCTCCTTCTTTTCATAATAGACTGTCTCGTGAAGAGACGTCTCTCCGGGGACGGATACGACGGGTGCGATGCCTGCGGACACGGCATAACCTCCATATCGGCGTTCCTGGGTCTTTCCATACACTCGTTCTTCGACGGCCTCGCCCTCGCCGCGGCGTTCCTCGCGGGGGAGGACGTGGGAATAATGGTGCTCATCGCCCTGTGCCTGCACAAGGCCGTGGTGGTATTCTCCCTCGCATCCACGATGCTCATGTCCCATCGCAGGAAGAAATCGTGGATGTATCTGACCGTGTTCAGCGTCATCTCGCCCCTGGCGGCGGTGATCTCCTATTACGCGCTGGGCTCGGGAGGAGTGGAGGGAGCGGGTCTGGCACTGTGCTTCTCCGTCGGCATATTCGCCTTCGTGACCATGTGCGACATGCTTCCCGAGGCCTTCCACCACAGGGACGGCGACCTGAGCAGGATGGGCGTCCTGCTCGTCGGCATCGCCGTCGTGGTCATCGTGGAACTCATCTCGTCGTCGCTCATGGGCGGCATCGAGATCTGACGAAATCCAGGCACTTCAGGAGGAACCTGTAGGGCACGTCGGGGTTCGAATAATAGTAAAGGTGCGGGAATCCCGCGACCAGATTCCCTTCCTCGTGGCAGACCCTGTAGGTCTTCCCGGAGGTCTTGACGGCCTCCCACGAATCGCCGCAGTCGGAACTGTCCCAGTAATGGAATTCGTGGCCCCTGCAGCCTCCTCCGGCGAGGATGGAATCCTTATCTTCGGAGGACAGGGAGACATAGCCGAAACGGCTCAGTTTCCCGGTGTTGCGCACCTCCCCCTTTATGACCCCGGCCATGGGCCGCATCACGCCGTCCGAATCCTCCATCCGTTCGTGGAGGTACATGAACCCGCCGCATTCGGCAAGGCACGGCATCCCGGCTGCGATCTTCTCCCTGATATCGGCGAGCATGGAGACGTTCCCGCTGAGGGCCTCCCCGTGGAGTTCGGGATATCCTCCGGAGAGGATGATCCCGCCGATATCTTCGGGAAGTTTCGCATCGGACAGCGGGGAGAACGGGACGATCTCCGCACCGCACTCCTCGAGAAGGGCGATGTTGTCCCCGTACGTGAAACAGAAGGCGCTGTCCGATGCGAGACCTATCCTCACCTTCTCCGGGAGGACCCCGTGGGGAGGGGCCCCGCCCGTCACAGGGGGAGCGGTGCCGGCGATCTCCAGAAGGAGGTCTATGTCCAGGGTCTTCTCAAGTATCGCTGCGAGACGCCTGAGATTCTCCCTCAGCGACTCCACCTCATCCGGGAGCACAAGACCCAGATGTCTGCTTTCGAGCACGATGTCCTTCAGCTTGGGGACGTATCCGATGACCTTCAGACCTGTCTCCCGCTCCGTACGGTCCTTCACATCCCGATAGACATACTCGCTCATGTTGTTGAAGATCACGCCCGCGATGCGGTTCTCGGAGAACTCTTTGAACCCTTTGACGACGGCTATGGAAGATAAGGCGGCGCCCCTGCAGTTCACCAGGAGTATGACCGGGGTGTCCAGTTTCAGGGAGACCTCGCAGGACGAACCCTCGGTCCCTCCCGAACGGACCCCGTCGTAGAATCCCATGACCCCCTCGATGACGGAGATGTCGGCATCCTCGGAGGACCTGCGGAACAGGTACCTGAGGGTGCCGTCGCCGCAGAAATAGGAATCGAGATTCCTGGACTTCGTCCCGATGACCTTCTCGTGGAACATCGGATCGATGTAATCGGGGCCGCATTTGAACGAGGAGACCTTCAGCCCCCTGTCCACCAGGGCCTGCAGGATCCCGCATGTGACCGTGGTCTTGCCGCTCCTGCTGGCGGGCGCGGCGATCATGAAACGGGCCGAACTCATTCGCCGGTCCCCCTGAACACGGCGATGTACACGGGGTTCTGGGCGGTCATGAGGTTGTAATGACCCAGATGTCTGGAGTTGGCCGCGTTCACGCAGACTATCTCCTCCTGCTCCACCCCGCACGACGAGGGGAGTGCGAGCACTTCGGAGATCGTCTCGAGGGTGACGGAATTGATGACGAACCTGCAGCGCGGGTTCTTCTCCAGCACGGCCGAGACGATGGCGGACAGGTTCCCGGAGGAACCTCCGACGAACACCGCATCGGGTGCGGGGAGGCCTTCGAGGGCGTCCGGGGCGGTGCCCTCGACGATCTCGATGTTGGGCGCGCAGAACTTCCTGCGGTTCAGGTCGATGAGTTCCGCGGCATCGTGATTCCTCTCGACGGCGTAGACGGCGCCTCCGACGGCCACGAGGGCCATCTCCACGGAGACGGAGCCGGTCCCGGCGCCGACATCGTACACGATGCTGTCCTCCGACAGCTTCATCTTGGCGACGGAAAGGGACCTCACCTCGGATTTGGTCATGGGGGCGTCGCCCCTTATGAATTCGGAATCGGGGATCCCGACGGGGCAGCGGGTGTCGGGATGTCCGTTGAAGACGAGTGCGGCGCACAGGGTGCCCAGTTCGGCGCCCATGACCTCCGCTGGGGTGCCGTACACGTACTTCTCCTCCGGATACCCGAGGTCGCAGCCGACCGCGACCCTGACATCGGGGCAGTAATCGGAGAGCTGTCTGCACATCTCCTCCACGCCCGTCTTCCCGTTGAGGAGGGCGAACACGGCGCCGTGCCTCCTGGCCTCCCCTGCGATGTTGGCCATCCTCCCGTGGGCGCTGACGAGTTTCACGTCCTGCCACGGGATCCCCGCTCTGGCGCATAGGTATTGGACGGAGGATATGCCGCAGTGCATCTCCACGTCGTAGACGGAGGGGTCCGCAGAGGAGACCGCCGTCCGGGCGGCGCTGTAGAAACCGACGTCCCCCGACACCAGGAGCACGGCGTTCCTATACTCCGGATGATGTGCCAGATAATCGAATATCTTCTCGGGCGAGTACTCGCGGAGGAGGGTCTTGCCCTCGGCCTCGGGGATCCGGAGCATCCTTTCCGCACCGGCTACGAGGTCCGCGGATCTGACGGCCGCGGCGCCGGCGGACGTGAGACCCGTTCCGGGGCCCACTCCGGTCCCGACTACGGAGAACACCCTCCTGGAACGCTCCAGACGGATGCCGAGCTTCTCCGAGAGGATCTCCAGCACGCCGTCGAAGTCCGTTCCCGGCTGTTCCTCCGGCCTCCCGACGAGGACTATCTCCGCACCGGCCCTGCGGGCCGCGCGGACCTTCTCGGCGAATCCCCCGGGAACGCCGGAATCTTTGGTGACAAGGTACTTGGCGCCTGTCTGCACGAGCATCCCGTAATCGAGCTCCTCGCAGAACGGACCCTGCATCGCAAAGAGATTCTTCCCTTCGAATCCCAATCTGGCACATGCGTCCGCGACCTTGGCGAGGGACAGCACGCGGGCGAACACCCTGTCCCTGTACCCGGGGATTGCAGTGTATTTCTCGAGTTCCTTGCTGCCGGTGGTGACGAGGATGTTCCCCTCGGTGCCTTTCAGATATTCCGCCGCATCGGCGACGGAATCCACCACCTTCATCCCCGCATATCCCTCGGATGCGGGACGCACGAGACGGATGTACTCCGCACCGGTGTCGGCGCACGCCTCCTTCACGTGGGCGGAGATGCCGGATGCGTAGGGGTGGGTGGCGTCCACCACGACGGGGTACTCCTTCATGAGGGCCCTCATCTCCTCCGGGGCCAGGGGGCGGGAGGAGACCTCCACCCCGGGAGCCTCCTTCACGGAGGTCCTCCCGTATTCTGTCGCCACGCACGCATGCACGGAGACCCCTGCGGCGGAGAGGATCGATACCATCTCCCCTCCTTCCGTGGTCCCTGCGAATACCAGCACCTTATTCATCTGCGGCACCTCCTGAAACTCACTGAGAACGGTTCGCGGGCTATCGCCACGGTGACCCCGTCCTCCGCATACTTCCTTATGATCAGCTTCCCTCCGCGGGATGCCTTCACTGCCGATCTCTCGCACACGCAGTCCACCGAGGTCACGGAACGGACGAAGTCCGATACTGTGAAATCCCCCGGGACTGCGTTGAGCTCGTCCGAAGTGTAGAATGATATGGGGATACGGTGCGACGACGCGAAGGACAGGAGTCCCTCCTCGTCGCTTTTCAGATCTATACTGGCGGCCGCACGGACATTCTTCAGGGTCATCCCCGCGAGGTCGAGGGCGGAGGACACCGCGGCCTCGATCTTCTCCCTCGGGGTGCCCCTGCGGCATCCGATCCCGAGGACGCAGTCCCGCGGGACGAGACGGAGGGCGGTATCGAAGGGGCCCGTGGATGCGTTCCCCACGTACACCCCCGTGGGAGCGTCCTCCGCCGACAGTTCGGGGGGGACGTCCCCCTCGACGGGGACGTCGCTGACGAATCCGACGGGATCCCCCGCGAGGATGCGGGCGGCGACATCCTTCGCCGCGCCGAGATTGGCTATGGAGAGGTCGTTGGCCACGGCCCATGCGTCGATGGCTATCTTCCCGTTTATGTCGGTGGCGGTGGTGACCACGGGGACGGCTCCGATCCTCCCGGCCACCTTCGCAGCGAGTCCGTTGGCCCCGCCGATGTGTCCCGAAAGGAGGGGGATGCAGAATCTCCCGAGCTCGTCCACGGACAGGACCGCGGGGTCCACGGTCTTGTTCTTCACGAAGGGGGCGATCTCCCTCACGGCGATCCCGACGGCGCCCACGAACACCACTGCACCGCATTCGGCGAAGGCGTTCCGCGTCCATTCCTTCGTGGAGCATTCGATCCTCTCCACGCCGCACGTGTCCGCCGTCGTTTTGGCGGACACGCGGACATCGTCGTCCGGGAAACATCCCGCTATGTCCAAAGCTTTTTGACATCCTTTCGTTGAAAATGCTATGATGGCTACCTTCATTCCCCTGCCTCGACCCTTCTTATGAGTTCGGCCGCGGACGGAGTCTCCCCGAGGATCCCGAATTCCGACGAGAACACCACGGCCGCCGTCTTCAGGGCGCCCTTCACGCGGTGATTCATGTGGAACTCCATCTTCGGGATGAGAATCTCCATCGTCGGACCTATGAGTCCGCTTTCGGAAAGGACTTCCAGAGCATCGTCCGTGGAGACGCATCCCATTATCCTCTTCGCAGACTCCGTGTCCGCACCCGCCATGACGGCGTTGGAGGCGAGGATCTCCATCCTCGCATCCGCGTTGCGGGAATGGGTGTTCATGATCCCTCCCGCGAGTTTGACGAGTTTTCCCAAATTCCCGACCAGAAGGACGCCTTCGGCGCCCATCTCGACGGCCATGTCCAGGAAATCCCCTATGAAATTGCTGCATTCCACCGGCTGTATCCCTTCCAGTCCCGGGTAGGACGCGGTGAAATCCTTCCCGTAGTTCCCGGGAACGGTGAGGAGGACCTTCCTCCCCTGGGCCATGAACATGCTCATCTCGGCCTTTATCGACCCGAGGAGCGCCGTCTCGCTCATGGGTTCCACGATCCCGCTGGTCCCGAGGACGGATATCCCGCCCACTATGCCGAGACGGGGGTTGAACGTTCTGAGGGCGATCCTCCCGCCTTCCGGGATGTAGATCTCCACCGAGAACCCGCCCCTGTAACCGTATGCGTCGGAGACGTCTTCCAGGGCCTCCGTTATCATGCTGCGGGGGACCCTGTTTATGGCGGCGTTCCCGACGGGTTGGTCGAGACCCCTGCGGGTGACCCTCCCGACGCCGGCGCCGCCGTCGATGTCTATCCCCCTTTCCGCCTTCTCCGACACTTTGGCGTAGATGAGGGCGCCGTTGGTGTCGTCGGCGTCGTCGCCGCCGTCCTTACGTATGGCGCACGACACGGAACCGGGGGAGACGGACATGTCCTCCACTGGGAGGACGAGCGGGATGCCCTTGGGGGTGGTGAGTTCCACCGCGGACACGGGTTCTCCCGAAAGAAGTGTCAGTGCGGCGGCCTTGGCCGCGGCGGCTGCGCAGGAGCCGGTGGTGAACCCCCTTCTGAGCTTCTTCCCGCCGACGTACACGAAACTGTGCTCCTCATCCATGGCGCCCATAGGAAAAACCCCGAAAACCTGTGTTCCTGGATATAACAGCCAACTATTAAAGTGTTTGATGACGATGTCTGCACCATGAAAGCGATCATGGTAATCGGATACGGGTCCAGCATCCCGGGTGCGGACGATGTGATCAGGGAACAGGCGGAACGCTTCGGCTCCGGCAGGAAGGAGAAGGTCTATACCGCATTCCACAGGGCCGACACCCCTCTCATAAAGGATGCCATGAAGCAGGCCGCGGAAGACGGGGTCGACGACCTGCTCGTCATCCCCTACTTCATCTCCGACGGCATCATAACCAAGGAGTATCTCCCGAGGGAGATCGGTCTAAAGGAGTACGGGGACGGTACCGCGGACGTGGACGGGAAGAGGATCCGCGTGAGATTCGGGAAGGCCATCGGATCCGACCCGGGCGTGGCGGACGTCGTCGTGAAGAGGATAAAGGAGAACGGAGGGGACAGGGAAGGCACCGCCGTCCTCATAGTCGGACACGGCTCCAAGGACAGGTCCAACTCGGAGGCTGTGGAGGCCGTCGCGAAGGCGGCGGAAGCGAAGGGTTACAGGACGTTCGTCGGATACAACGAGTTCTGCGGTCCGACGATCGAGGAGTCCTTCCATAAAGCGCTGGAGACCGCGACCGAGAGGGTGATCGTGGTCCCCATGTTCATATCCTGCGGGATCCACCTGAAGGAGGAGATCCCCGAGAAGATCGGTCTGAAGAAGAACTCCCGCGGAAGCGTCGTCCACAGGAACGGACACGCCGTGGAGATCAGGTATCCCCCCGCGGTCGGCGAAGACCCATACATGACGGACGTCATGGCGGCACAGGCGAAGGCCGTCTTCGGGGAGTGAGTATCGCTCGGCCCGGCCCCTTCGGGCCGGGAAAAAACTTCCGGATTTCGTATTTTCCGTTATCTGGGTCATTGTCCGGGGACGATGGCGGGGGAGTGCTTGTGGCTCATCCTCGCGACCTGTTCCCTGAGTTCGGCCGCCTTGGATTCGGGGATGTCCGCCGCGGCGGCCATATCGGCATCGCTGCCTCCCTGCTCCATCACGTTGAGGGCCCTGTCGAGTGCAAGATATGTGATCCCCATCTCCGACTCGTCGGTCTGACCTTCCCACAGCCCCGCAGTGGGGACCTTGTCGATGATCTCCTTCGGGACGCCGACGATCTCGGCCATCTCCCACACCTGGGTCTTATACAGGTTGTACATCGGCATGACATCCTCGGCACCGTCGCCGAACTTGGTCATGTATCCCATCAGAAGCTCGGAGCGGTTGGTGGTCCCGACGACGAGATAATTCTCTTTCTTGGCCCTGTCGTAGAGGACGATCATCCTGCAGCGGGCCATGATGTTCCCCCTCTCGAGGGGGGCCTCCTTCCCGGTCAGGAGCATTCCCGAGAAGACATCCACCGGCTCCTGTATGCCGATGGCCTTGTAACGGATGTTCCATTCCTTGCACATGGCCTTCGTCTGGATGTAGTCCTCCCCGGGAGTGACGGCCGTGGGCATGAAGACGCACATCACGTTCTCCCCTCCGAGGGCATCGGCACAGAGCTTCGCCACGACGGCGGAATCGACCCCGCCGCTGATGCCGACGACGGCACCCTTGGCGTGTGCGGCCGCCACGGTATCCCTGATGAATCCGGTAAGGGCATCGGCATCCTCGCGCGTTATCCTGTGAAGCTCCCTGAAAGCCATGCCCCGTCAATGCCTTTGATTCTTAATAATACTGTTCCGGGACATGTCCGCACCGGAGGAGACGGTACACATAGCCAGATGCGGAAAATCTCAGAAATACTCCGAAAAAGGGGCAAAAACCGCATATCCTTATAAATACTCCGTAAGCGCTGATATTCCCATGGGCATCAGGATTGCAATATGCCAGATAGCTGGCACCTCGGACCCGGAGGAGAACCTCAAAAGGGTCGAGGGCACGATCATGCAGAATCAGGCCGACCTCTACGTGTTCCCGGAACTCTACCTCACCGGGTACGGAAAAAGCGAATTCAATCCCGAGGACACGGTCACCGCCGAGAACAGGCTCCGCATAATCTGCAACAGCATGGATGTGGCGGTCGCACTCGGTACACCGATGCAGTGGTACAACGGCATCACAGATTCGATGCTCTTCGTGACGCCCACCGAGACCTACAGGTACGACAAACTCTACACCGCAGACTTCCCGCCCTATGACGAGAGCATGTACGAGAAAGGACACAGCCCCGTCATGGTCGAATGGAAAGGGATGAAGATCGGCCTTGAGATCTGTTACGACATCATGTTCCCGGAGATCCACCGTTTCTATGCCACCAACGGCGCCGACATGGTCATCGCCATATCGGCTTCCGCGGAAAGTTCCAAGGCGGCCATGGAAAGGATCCTGCCCGCGAGGTCGCTGGAGAACACCGTGTACACGGTCTACTGCAACAGCATCGGACCGTTCAGGGAGGGTGCGGAATTCTTCGGGGGATCGGCGATGTACAGTCCTCTCGGAGAGGAGATCGTCAGGGCCGGAAAAGACGAGAAGATCCTCATCACCTATGCGGACAGCGGCGTGGTGGAGCACGCCCGTACGGTCAGACCTCAGCTCAGGGACCTCAGGAGAGACATCCGCTGGATTCTGTGATCATTTGCGATATCCTGATCTGGCACATTGCAAGTCGGAGTGAGCGCAATCCAATCAGACATCTACGGTCTCGGTGCGGACCTTCGGAACCTTTCCCCAGAACGCCATAGCGGTGAGGATCACCTTTCCGGACATGCCGAGATAGTACTTCTTTTCGTGTATCTGGCACATCGCCGCGTCGAGAGCGGGATCTAGTTCCTTTTCGCTGTCGGTCCTTTTCAGTTCGACGATGATGTTCGGGTTCCCGGGTATCTTGGAAGTGAGAAGGATGT
>CAZHJV010000028.1:0-18431 GCA_964533525.1 uncultured Methanomassiliicoccales archaeon
CCCGGAAAGACATTCCTCCGGTGTCGATCTGTTTCATGATTCACCGATGCATCTGCGCATTGATAAAGAATCGTACTGCATGTAATGTCCGCAGGTACACGGAAACACATTGTTTTCCGATATCTGGAACATATGTTTCCGGTATTGTCGGAAAAGGGGTTTTCCGGGCCGTACGGCCCGGATTTCAGTTCTTGAAACTGTGGATGGGTGCGGGTATTCTTCCGCCGCGGTTCACGAAGTCTGCGCAGCCGTAAGGGTTCACAGGCATGATCTTCGCATTGCCGAGGAGTCCGCCGAGTTCGATGGAGTCTCCCGCCTTCTTGCCGATCACGGGGATGACTCTGACCGCAGTGGTCTTCTGGTTGACCATTCCGATGGCCATTTCATCGGCGATTATGCCCGATATGGTGGAGGCGGGAGTGTCTCCGGGAATGGCGATCATATCGAGACCCACGGAGCAGACGCAGGTCATGGCCTCGAGTTTCTCGAGGGTGAGGGCGCCTATGGACGCGGCTTCGGCCATGGATGCGTCTTCCGTCACCGGTATGAATGCGCCGGACAGTCCGCCGACGTACGAGGAGGCCATGATGCCTCCCTTTTTGACCTGGTCGTTCAGGATGGCGAGGGCGGCGGTGGTGCCGGGCGCTCCGCAGTACTCCATCCCCATCTCGTGGATGATGTCTGCGATGGAGTCTCCGACGGCGGGCGTGGGTGCCAGGGAGAGGTCCACGATGCCGAACGGCGTGTCAAGTCTCTTCGACGCCTCCTTCGCGACGAGCTGTCCCACGCGGGTGATCTTGAATGCGGTCTTCTTGATGGTCTCGCAGAGGGTCTCGAAACTCTCGCCCTTCACTTTGGATACGGCGGTCCTGACGACCCCCGGTCCCGATACGCCGACGTTGATGACCCTATCCCCCTCGGTCACGCCGTGGAAGGCTCCGGCCATGAACGGGTTGTCGTCGGTGGGGTTGCAGAACACCACGAGTTTGGCGCATCCGATGGAATCGCGGTCCTTGGTGGCCTCGGCCGTCTCCACGACCTTCTCCCCCATGATCTTCACGGCATCCATGTCGATGCCGGTCTTGGTGGAGCCCAGCGATACGGACGAGCAGATGTGCTCGGTCTTCGCGAGTGCCTCGGGGATGGAATCGATGAGGAGCCTGTCGGCGGAGGTCATCCCTTTCTGGACGAGGGCGGAGAATCCTCCGAGGAAGTTGACCCCTACCTTTTGGGATGCCTTCTCGAGGGCCTCCGCGATCTTCACGAAGTCCGCAGGGGTACGGCATGCGGGGGCTCCAACGATGGCTGCGGGGGTGACGGACACCCTCTTGTTGATGACGGGGACGCCTATTTCGAGGGCGATCTCGTCCCCGACGGACACCAGGTCCTTCGCGTTCTCCGTGATCTTGGCGTAGATGTTCTCGCAGAGGTCATCGAGGTCGGGGGTCATGCAGTCCAGCAGGGAGATCCCCATGGTGATGGTCCTCACGTCGAGATTCTCGCTGGAGACCATCTGGTTGGTTTCGATGATCTCTTTCAGGCTTATCATGCTATCAGATCCTGTGCATCATGTCGAAGATGTCCTCGTGCTGCGCCTTGATGGAGCAGCCCACCCTCTCGGCGATGGCATCGAGGTCGGCGGTGAGTTCCGGGAACGATTTCTTGTATTTGTCAAGGTCCACGATGAGCACCATGTTGATGTAGGCCTCGATGGTGGTCATGCTGAGGTTCAGGATGTTGATGTCGTTCTCAGCGAAGTAGTTGCATACGGCTGCGATGATTCCTGTGTGGTCCTTGCCCACGAGGGTGACGACGGTTCTGTTTTTCATTGGGATTTGCCTTCCTTTTCTTTGTAGATGGCGTACTCCACCGAATCTAGGAGTGCGTATAACGAAGCCTCTATAACGTTTTCCGATACGCCGACGGTGGTCCATACGTGCTGTCCGTCCGTCGACGTGATCAGTACCCTGACGGCGGCGGCCGTGGCGGCCTTGCCGTCGAGCACGCGGACCTTGTAGTCCGTGAGTTTCACGCGGTCGATCACGGGGAAGAAGCGGGAGAGGGCTTTTCTCATGGCGTTGTCGAGGGCGTCGACGGGTCCGTTCCCGTCGGCGGCGGTGTGCTCGGTCCCTCCGCAGAGGTCGTCCACTTTTATACTGGCCTCCGAGGTCAGGCGGCCGCTGTCGTCGGAGTCTATGAATAGGCGGAACCCGCAGAGGCGGAATACAGGACCGATCTCGCCCCGCATCTTCCTGACCAGGAGTTCGAAGCTGGCGTCGGCGCCTTCGAACTGGTATCCTTCGGATTCCAGGGATTTCACGCGGCCGACGATGGCCTCGGAATCGCCGCCCTCGCTTATCCCGAGTTCCTTCAGTTTCTCCGATACGCTCGCCCTCCCGGCCATGTCGGAGACGAGGATTCTCCTCCTGTTGCCCACGGCCGAGGGTTCGATGTGTTCGTAGGTGCGGCTGTCCTTCGAGAGGGCGGAGACGTGCATGCCGCCCTTGTGTGCGAAGGCGTCCTCCCCGACGAACGGGAGGCCGGCGGGGCGGACGGTGTTCTCGACGTCGGCGATGCCGGCCGAGAGTTCCGTGAGTCTTTCCATATCCAATCCGAGGTCCATCCCCAGTTTGAGGGCGAGGATCGGCATGACGGAGCAGAGGTCGGCGTTGCCGCATCTCTCCCCTATGCCGTTCACGGTCCCCTGGACCATGGTCGCGCCCGCGGAGACGGCGGCGACGGAGTTGGCGACGGCGAGTCCGCAGTCGTTGTGGGCGTGGATGCCGACGGGTTTTCCCAGAGCGAGGAGGACGTCTTCGGTGGCTTCCGCGATGCGGCCGGGGAGGGTCCCGCCGTTGGTATCGCAGAGGACGATCCAATCGGCGCCCGCGTCCGCGGCGGCCCCGAGGCATTCCAAGGCGTAATCCCTGTTCGCGCTGTATCCGTCGAAGAAGTGTTCGGCGTCGAAGACGGCCTCCTTGCCGGAATCTTTCAGGAAACGGATAGAATCCGATATCATGGCGAGATTCTCTTCCAGGGAGGTCTTCAGCGCCTCCGTCACATGGAAGTCCCAGGTTTTGCCGAACACGGTGCAGACCGGTGCGGGGGAACCCGCGAGAGCGGCCAGATTCGGATCCTTCCGTACATCGGTGCCGGGTCTGCGGGTGCTGCCGAACGCCGCGAGTCTCGAATCCCCCAGTGCGGGAGGGTCCGCGAAGAATGCGGTGTCCACGGGGTTGGATCCGGGCCATCCTCCCTCGATGTAAGGTATCCCGAATGCGGCGAGCCTGCGGGACACCTCCTTCTTGTCCTCGGCCGAGAACGATATGCCGTTCCCCTGGGCGCCGTCGCGCAGCGATGTATCGTAGATGGAGATCTCACGCATGTCCGTATCTCTCGTCCAATATCGCAATGAGGTCGCTGAGTATGGCGGATGCCGTCTCGATCCTCCCCGCGCCGCGGCCGTTGATGGTGATGGGCCCGGCCAGATCGGCGTCGATCTGTGCGATGTTGAGCGTTCCCGAGATCCCGAGGGGATGTCCGACGGGTATGAGTCTCGGAGATACTTCGAGGACGGTGTCGGAGACCTCCCCGATCAGTCTGATGACCATGTTGTGGGATGCCGCCTGTGCGACCGCGTCCGCGGTTATCCTGCTTATCCCGGTGATCTTGACGTCCTTGAAGGACACGTCCCTGTGGAACACGGAGTTGGCGATGATGACGCATTTGGCCGCGGTGTCGTAACCCTCCACGTCGTTGGTGGGGTCCGTTTCCGCGTAGCCGAGCTGCTGTGCCTCCTTGAGGGCCTGTTCGTAAGGCTGTCCCTTGTCCATCTTGCTCAGGATGTAGTTGCAGGTGCCGTTGAATATGCCCCTGACGGAGCGGATTTTCTCCCCCACGAGGTTCTCGTGGCAGAGGTTGATTATGGGCATGGCCCCTCCGACGGTGCCTTCGAAACGGAATTTGCACCCGTTCTTCCTGGCGAGTCCGATGAGTTTGGAGAATTCCAGGGCGAGGGGCCCTTTGTTGACGGTGATGACGTCCTTCCCGCACTCCAGAGCGTAGGTGATGTTGACGAGTCCGACCCCGCCGGTCTTGATGTCGGTGGGGGTGACCTCTATCAGGAGATCGTATTCCGCGGAGCCGAGGACGGCCCTGCTGTCGGTGTAGGTCTCGTCGCCCACGGTGCGGGTGTTCTTCTTCCTCTCGAGGATCTTCCCGAGGTCGAGACCCTCCGGGTCCCTCGCGACGGTCTTCGAGTCCATGATGCAGACGACCTTCGGTTCGGATCCGTATCTGGCGGCGAGGAAGTCCTTCCTCCTGATGAGTACCTCGGCGACCCCCTGGCCCACGGTCCCGAATCCCGATATGGCTACGGATACCGTGTTCACAGCCCCCTTACGAGCATGAGGCCGTCGCGGTCGCAGGACTGTACGAAGAAGGAGTCCAGTTTGTCCCTGTCCCCGGTGCTGCGGAGTTCCGCGGTGATGAGGGCGGTGCGGGTGCCGGACGCGGACCTGTTGCTGGAGTATCCGACGTCCACGGATTCGAAGACGACTATCTCGGACGCCCTGTCTATGAGACTGTCCACGTATGCCGCGTTGAACTTCCCGAGGACCATGTACTCGGTGGTGACGGTCTCGTAGACGGATCCCATCTTGGAGATTATGATGTCCATCGATTTCCAGATTGCCTTCAGCTGGTCGAGCTGTCCGCTGGTGGATACCTCGAAGGTCACGCTTACGAGGATCCTCTGGTTGACTGTCTGTTCGCGGTCGTGGACGACGCCGACAATGTTGCCGTCCACCATCGATATGGGCTCGAGGGAACCGACCAGCTGGCCGGGGAGGTCCCTCACATAGAGCTCTGCGTTCACCATCATTTCGGATCACCGGGGACAGATCCCCTGATTCTGTCCGACTCATGCGCATCATAATATAAAAAAAGAGATACGCACGCGCGTCCGTGCGTACGTGCGTTGCGGTATCCGGGCCGGCTGCATACGGATGCGGTGAGGGAAGACACAAGCAGTGTTACGGACTTAGGTAACTTTTATTACCGAACCCGCCATATGCCGCCGTATGCGCAGGATCGCCATCTACGGGAAGGGCGGGATAGGGAAGTCCACGACTTCCTCCAACATAACCGACGCCCTCGCGGAGGCCGGGAAGAAGGTCATACAGATCGGATGCGACCCCAAGGCCGATTCCACACGGCTTCTCACGGGGACTGACAGGCCCGTGACGGTCCTCGACCTCATGAGGGAGGGGAAGGACATCGAGCTGGAGGATTTCGTCCGCGAGGGCAGGCACGGATGTCTGTGCGTCGAATGCGGAGGCCCCCGTCCCGGCATGGGATGTGCGGGCCGCGGCATCATGGCCGCCTTCGCGGAAATGGAGCGCCTCGATGCCGTCTCCGAATATGACCCAGATGTGATAATCTACGATGTCCTCGGGGACGTGGTGTGCGGCGGATTCGCCATGCCCATAAGGAACGGGTATGCCCGCGACGTGTTCGTGGTGACGTCCGGCGAGATGATGTCCCTGTATGCGGCATCCAACATCGCCTCGGCGGTGGAGGGGTTCAGGGACGACGGCTACGCCCGTTTCGGCGGACTCATCCAGAATTCGAGGAACGTGAAGGACGAGGATTCGCTCGTGGATGCGGCCGCCGCAGAGATGGGCAGCAGGACCGTCTACAGGCTGCCCAGGAGCCCGGAGGTGCAGGCCTGCGAGGCGCTGAAGACTACCGTCGTTTCGGGCGCCCCGGACTCTCCGATGGCGGAAGAATACAGGAAGCTGGCACATTTGCTTGAGGAGATGTCGGAGGACGTCTCCGGGGGCATGAGGCTCGGCGGATCCCCCGAAGGTTGTGACTGCAGTGACTAAAGGTGTGATGATAGTCGGATACGGCACCAGGAAGGGGAATCTGGAGGAGATCCTCGGGAGGCAGGCGGCCCGCATGAGGGCCAGAGGCATCCCGAACGTGTACGTCGGGTATTTCAGGGTCAGTTCCCCGTCGATCCCGGAGGCTCTGGGGAAAATGGTCTCCGACGGCATAGACGACATCCTCGCCGTACCGTATTACATCGCCGAGGGGAGGCTCACCTACGAGATGATCCCTGAGAAGCTGGGTATTTCGGGTAACGCAGGGGTCGCGGAGGTCTCCGGGAAGAGGGTGAAGGTGCGTATCGCACCTGCTTTCGGCCTGAGGCCCGCCCTCGCCGGCATCGTGTGCGACAGGATCGCCGATGCGGGAGGTTCGTTCGGCGACGGCATCCTGGTCATAGGCCACGGTTCCAGGGATGCCCTCTCCGGCAACATGGAGGTCATGGAGATCGTCGCGGAGCGTCTGAAAGCCATGGGATACAGGCATGTCGCATACACATTCAACGAGTTCTGCGAACCATCCATCGCGGATGCGGTGGAGACTCTGGCGTCCGAGGGCGTGGAGAAGATCGTCGCAGTGCCCCTGTTCGTGGCGATGGGGCTCCATCTGGGCGAGGAGGTGCCGGAGCAGATCGGGATCTCCGCCTATTCGCCGGGAGGGGAGATATCCGTCCGCGGGAGGAACATCCGCGTGGTCTACACGAAACCCATGGAGGACGACCCCCGCCTCCTGGAGACGATGGTTTCCGAAGCCGAAAATTTCTACGGTATGTGAGCATACGGGGTTTCCATGAAAGGAGTGCTGATCATCGGATACGGTACCCGGAAGGGCAACCTGGAGGAGATCCTCGGGAGACAGCTGGCGAGGCTGAGGGCGAGGGGGCGCGGAAACGTTTACCCCGCATACTTCCGCGTCACCTCCCCGTCGATCCCGGAGGCCTTGGATAAGATGGTCTCCGACGGCGTCGACGACATCCTCGCCATACCGTATTACATCGCCGAGGGGAGGCTGACCTACGAACTGATCCCGGAGAAGATGGGGATGCCGATAGGAGGCTGCGGGGAGACCGTCATAGGCGGGAGGAAGGTCAGGATAACCATGGCCCCCGCCTTCGGGATGACCCGTGTGCTCTTCAACATCCTGTGCGACAGGATAGCGGAGTCCGGCTGCGGGAAGGACGACGGGATCCTCGTCGTGGGACACGGGTCCCGCGACACCGGGAGCAGCAACAGGGCCATAGTGTCCATGAATGCGGACCGTCTGCGCGGGATCGGCTATTCCCGCGTCGCCTACGCCTTCAACGAGTTCGACGAACCGTCCGTGGAGGACGCCGTGGCGGAACTCGTCTCCGGAGGCGCAGAGCGCATAGCGGTCCTCCCCCTGTTCATAGCCAGGGGGGTACACCTCTGCGAGGAGGTGCCGGAGAAGATCGGCATCCCGCCCCATTCGGACGGCGGGGAGATATGCGCGGGCGGGAGGAAGGTCTCCGTGAGGTACATGAGACCCGTGGAAGACGATCCCCGTCTCCTGGAACTGATCGATTCGGAGATAGCCGATTTCTACGGTGACAGAACATGAAGGTACTTATTCTCGATACGGTGCACGGGGGCAAGGTCCTCGCGAAATGCTATCTGAACAGAGGGGACGAGGTCACTGCCGTCGACGTGTACAAGGTGACCCCCGGAGACATCCTGAAGGACATGCGCCATATGGGTGCGAGGATCGCGGATTCCGCTCCGGCGGAACATTTCGACCTGCTCGTGATGCCCTGCCACTGCCCCGATTCCTTCATAGGGGAGGCGGAGTACGGCAGGAGGATCTTCTTCTCCGAGGCGGTGAAGGAGCTGATCTCCGACAGGAGGTTCAGGATAGAGATCACCGGTGTCAAGGGGAAGACCAGCACATGTTACGTGCTGGCACATCTGCTTTCGCAGTCCGGGAGGAAGGTGTATCTGCATACCTCGAGGGGTATGGGGCCCTACGCCATGGGGAGACATTTCATCACGGAGCTGAAGTCCATCGCTCCTCCGATGCTGCTCACTCTTCCCAAGGGTGAGTACGACGTCATGATCTGCGAGGTCTCCCTCGGAGGTTCCGGGAAGGCGGACATCGCCGGAATAACGAACCTCCTGGAGGACTACGGCATAGCGAAGAACACCAGGAAGGCGGAGTCCGGGAAGAAGGATGTCCTTTGCGATAAGGTGAACATCGTCCCTGAGTCCGAGAAGGGGATCTGGGAGAAGTACGGGAAGCCGCTCAGGACCTACGGGAAGAGGGTGGAGGCCGTCGGGAAACCCGAGTTCGGGAAGCCCCTGAAGGTGTCCGTGGAGTACCGCGGGAAGCATGACACAGAACTCGGATCCGGATATCTGGCACTTCAGTATCTCGACGCCATGGACATGGCTCTGGAGATCTGCGACGCCATGGACGTCCCGGCGGAGACGGTCCTCGAGGGTCTGCGTACGTTCCCCGGAGTGCCCGGCAGGGGCGAGGTCTCCGTCGAGAAGGGCGTCAGGTACCTGCGCGACAGGAATCCCGGCATATCCCACATGTCCGTGGAGAGGACGCTGTCCTGCCTGAAGGAGATGGATGCGCTGGACAACGCGGTGCTCGTCATCGACCCCGTGAGCAGGAAGGTCTGCGACAAGATGGATAAGGATCTCATAGGGGAGGTGGCCGCGAAATACGGCGTCCCGATGGTCGTGACCGACGGAAAGGGTTCCGAGGAGGATGTTCCGGAAGGGAAGACCATGGTCATCAGGATGTTCAAGGAGGGCTACCAGTGACCCCGCCGGTCATCCACCCCCGTCCCAACCCCATCGTGGCGGCCATGTACACGGTCCGCGACATGGATGTGGACGTCATCGTCCTGCACGGGCCCGCCGGATGCAGTTTCATGGCATCGAGGCCTTTGGAGAACGCAGGCGTGAGGGTGGTGACCTCGGCGATGAAAGACAGCGACCTCATCTTCGGAGGGACGGAGTCCCTCGTCAGGACGCTGAAGGAGGTCAAGAACAAATTCAGTCCGCGGACCGTGGCGGTCGTGGGCACATGTGCCAGCACGATAATAGGCGATGATATCTCCGCCGCCATCAAGAGGGCGGACATCGGCTGTACCGTGTTCGCGGTGGACTGCCACGGGTGCATGGCGGCCAACACCGACGGCGCCATAAGGGCCATGAAGGCGGGCGCCGCGGCCGGCGTCATCCCGCAGGCGGAATGCGACCGTCAGACGGCCCTGCTGAAGGCGGCCACGGAACTGGAGAAGCAGAGGGGGATGGCCGCGAGGACGTATCTGTCCCCGGCGGTGAGCCCCACGAAACTCCGCGTGTGCAGGAGGATCGCCTCCGCGCTGAAGGAAGGGAAGAAGGTGGCGGTGGTGATGCTGGCCAAGAAGGAGCTCGCATACCGTTTCGCCGATATGTTCGTGGCCGCGGACGAGGCCCGCAGGAAACTGGGCGGACAGACGTTCTTCGCCGCCAACATGGATCCCTCCGTCGGCCTCCCGAGGATAAGAAGGTACTGCACCAACATCTCGGCGGAGCTGGATGCGGATGGCGTTGCAATCGATGCGGTCGTCGGAGGACTCGACGAGTATGCCGTGGTCGGGGAGAGGATGAAGGAGCGCGTGGATGCGTTCGGGCCCGATCTGACGGTGCTGCTGGGCATCTGCCACGCATATCCCGATCCGAAGAAGGACGACATCCTCATAACGGATCAGCCGAGGGAACTCGCCAACTACCTCAACCAGAATTTCCTGTACGCTGTCGGCGAGGTGTCGTCCCACAATATGGTCATGGGCGCCACGGGCATAGTCCACCTCGAGACCGCCGATACTTTGAGGGAGATAGTCCGGGAGATGTGAGATGAAGGGGATCGTGATCTCCGGCACCGGATCCGCCGTCGGGAAGACGTCGGTGGCCACGGGACTGATGTCCGTCCTGTCCAAGAGATATAAGGTGCAGGCTTTCAAGGCCGGACCGGATTTCATAGACCCCATGTACCACACGGCGGCCACCGGCCGTCCGTCCAGGAATCTCGATTCCTTCCTCCTGTCCGATGACAGGATAAGGAACGTGGCGGGATATGCGTCGAAGGATGCGGACCTGTGCATCGTGGAGGGCGTCAGAGGGCTGTACGAGGGCTTCACGGGGGACGGGGACGTCGGTTCCACCGCATACATCGCGAAACTGCTGGGTTTCCCCGTGGTGCTGGTGGTGGATGCGGGTTCCCTCACAAGGAGCGCCGCGGCCATGGTCAACGGGTTCCGTTCGTTCGATCCCGGCGTGAAGATCGCCGGGGTGATCTTCAACAAGGTCTCCGGGAGGCAGCATTCCGACAAACTCGATGTCGCGATGGAGACGTACTGCCGCGGGGTGAAGGTCCTCGGGAAGATCCCGAAGGACAGGGAGAACGTCCTCGGGCAGAGACATCTGGGTCTTAAGACCCTCCATTCGTTCGACAGGGGTGAGATCGAACCTTTGGAGAGGCTCGTGGATCCCGTGGATACGGACATGCTGATGGGTATCGCGGAGGAATGCACGGCGGACCTGCCGACGGATCCCCCCTATGTGAGGAGGAAGGCGGGGATGAAGGCCGCCGTCCCGATGGACGACGCCTACTCGTTCTACTACCGCGAGAACCTGGAATGTCTGGAGGCGTCCGGCATAGAGGTCAGGACGTTCAGGCCCGCGGACGGGGAGCATCTGCCGGATGCGGACATGGCGTATCTGGGCGGGGGATATCCGGAACTCTATGCGGAGAGGATATCGTCCAACGGGGATTTCCTGGAAGGTCTGAAGAACATGGCTTCGGAAGGGAAGCCGATCCTGGGGGAGTGCGGAGGCCTGATGACCCTATGCTCCTCCCTGACGGACAAGTCTGGGAACAGGTATCCCATGTCGGGGGTGTTCGATGCGGAGGCCGTGTTCGCGGATAAGAGGCACGGACCCACCTACGTCCTGGCGGAGGCCAACGGGAGGAACCCGTTGTTCAGGGGGCCCATGAGAGGCCACGAGTATCATTACTCCGAGGTGCTGGCACATCGGGATTCGGATTTCTGTTTCGATCTGAGCAGAGGTCTCGGGATAAGGGATGGGAAGGACGGACTTACGGTGGACAGAGCCGTCGGGACATACATGCATCAGCACGCCCTGTCCTGTGCGGACTGGGCCGCGGGATTCGCGGACGCAGTTCGCTGAGAGTACTTCTTCTCCATGGCGCGGGCTTTCGCGGCCGCGCCCTCCGTATCGCCTTCGGAGAGCATGTGCCAGATGTCTTCATCTGCAAGAATCTCTGCCAGATATGCGGCCCTTTCCGGCTGGGTCTTCACCCTCTCCTTCAGGTTCTTTCTGACCTTTGAGAGGAGGTCTAGCATGAGGTCGTACTCCTCTCCGAGGAACCCGTCTATCTTCTCCGCCACATATGGCGGGAATGCGGGGACGGATCCTTCCGATGAGACGGAGACGGTGTAGTGTGGTTTCCTCACCGAGGACGGGAGGAGCAGATCCCCTCCGCCGTGGGCGGAGTTGACGGGTATGCCCTCCTTCTCCGCGGAATCCCGTATGGCGGAATTCAGTTCCGCACTGTCGGTGGCGGCCACCGCTATGAACGCACCCTTCAGGAATCCCGATATGTCCGCCGGGTCGATGTGCGCATGTACGATCTCGTCGCACACTTCTTCCAGCTCCGGGACGGTATGTTCGGCCACGGCGGTGATGCGGAATCCTTCGAACTGTCTGCATTTGCGGTATGCGACGGCGCCCCCTCCGAACACGACTACCGTCCTGCCCTTGGAAGGCTTCAGGAACACCGGGACCATTCTCGCGGCCATGGGTGTGCATGGCGTACCGTCCTGATAAATGTGGTCCGTGCCGCCGGATATGGATTTATCTATACTGCGCAGTCCGAGTAAATGGAGATATAGTAACAGTTGGATATGAGATTCCGTTATGGATCCCGGATCGGAGAAAGCGGCCGTCAAGTTCATCGAGGAATTCTATGACGGGGAGAGCACGGGGCACGATTATTGGCACAGCATCCGCGTATACAATATGGCCATGGCCATATGCGACACCGAACCGGATGCCGACCGCGACATTGTGGCTTTGGCTTCGCTCCTCCACGATCTCGATGACAGGAAATTGGGCGGGGACGAAGTGAATCTGCCCGTGGCGTCCGGTTTCCTGCGCACCCACGGCGCGACCCCTTCGGAGACGGCACGGATAACCAAGATCATCAGACAGATCTCGTTCAGGGGGGAGGATTCCGTTGTGCCTTCGTGCATCGAGGGGAAGATCGTGCAGGATGCGGACCGTCTCGATGCGATCGGCGCCATCGGGATAGCGAGGACATTCGCATACGGCGGAGCCCACAAGAGACCCATCTGGGATCCTGCGAACACTCCCAACGAGAAGATGTCCGGGGAGGAGTATTACAACAGCAGGTCCGACAGCATCGCCCATTTCCACGAGAAACTCCTCAAACTCCGGGATATGATGAATACTGCCGAAGGGAGGAGGCTGGCCGGGAGAAGGCACGATTTCATGGCCGCATACCTGGACGAGTTCATGGCGGAATGGGAAGGAAGGAAGTGAGACCTTCCGATATCTGGGTCTTCATGAACGGAGGTCCGTTCCGCCTGAGGACGGGACGTCCGAAATCCTTATATGTGAAATCATAATTGGGTTGGATAAGCTCCTGTAGTGTAGCGGCCAATCATGAAGCCCTCTCGAGGCTTCGACACGGGTCCAAATCCCGTCGGGAGCACTTCTTCTAACTTACTCGTTATTCCCCGGGGATTCTTTTGCGTTTTTCGCCGAGGGATCTTTCATCTGCAGAGTCCTTTCGGTGGCATACGGCGGAATTCATAGATTCCAGATATTTGGTCTGGCACATGTGCAGAATAATCATCCGGTCGGCAGTCCTCCGAGCAGCCAGTCTACGAGGTTGACGATACGTATTCCATTGACTGGACCCAGCCCTAGCCGATCCAATGTTAGGACGGTCTTAGGCCAATTATCGTCAATCGAATTCAGAGATCTCAGTTCTCTTTCTTTCGTCTCAGGAGAGTACAGGGTCTGTGTGACTTGATAATATTCGACCTCTTCGCCTCTTACGGCTGTGAAATCAATCTCGCGGGTGTTGTAGGAGCCAATCCTTACTGTGTATCCCCTCCTGAGAAGTTCCAGATATACCAGATTCTCCAGAGGCCGGCTCAGGTCGTCCGTTCTTGCGCCCGCAAGAGCAGTATTTCTGAGACCTAGGTCCGAAGCATAGTATTTCCCATTCGTGGAAAGCAGTTTCCTCCCTACTATGTCATATCTTTCCGCATGATAGAACAAGTGTGCCGAAACCATCCGTTCGATGTAGCGGCCGACTGTGGCCGGATTTATTCCCGATTCTTTGGCGATATTGGCTCTGCTGGTTATGTTGCCGATGTTGGAATAGAGGAATCTCGCTATCGAGACCAGTTTTTCGGTGTCATCGGTCTTTATCCTCGACAGGACGTCCCTTATCAGGACACTGCTGAACACACCATCAAGATACCCTCTGCAGAACTCCTCTCCCCTATCCGGATCCGTGTCGGGAAGTCCGCCGTAACGGAGATACTGACCCAGTCTCATCTCTTTTTCTCCCGGATGAAGTTCCAGATATTCCTTGAATGAGAGTGGCAGCATCTTTATCTCGATGTACCTGCCAGAAAGGCGCGTGGCGAGGTCTCCGGACAGAAGATCCGAGTTCGAACCAGTGATATATACGTCGAAGTTCCCCTCGGCCTGCAGGGCGGCCACGGTAATCTCCCAACGAGGTACCAACTGAATCTCGTCCAGCAGAACATATGTCGGCAGATCTTTCTGGAACGTTTGCAGTTTCTTCTCGAATCTTCCCGAAGATATTTCGTTGGAACCTTCGAAGGTGTCGAATTTTACGTAATATATGCGGGAGTCGTCGACGCCTTCGGCCTTCAGATCGCTGATGAACTGTTCCAACAGGGTGGATTTTCCGCAGCGGCGCATTCCGGTGATTACCTTCACTATGCTGGAGACATCTTTGGCTCCATGGAGCAGTTTCAGGTATTCCGATCTTCTGACCGTCTGTTTCATGGTTTTTATTACGTGGACAGATTATTAAATTATTGCGCTAATTTTTTTCTCAGTTTTTTTGGATAATGACGTACTGCGCTATCATTTTTCAGGATATTTTGGGAAAATCTTCAGTGCAACAGATTTTTTGTAACAACACGCACCGCAGCATGGGAGATCTCTTTCCGAATCGGTCCGCAGTAAGATCCCCTACATCCGTATTGCTGCATCTGGCACATGCGGCGGAATCCCGCTTCTGTGCCGTTTTATATATTTCCGCATCAATCCCCGCACAATGTCCGTCTCCGATTCGAAAACAGATCTTTTCGAAAATGTTCTGGATTTCACGGAGCGTTCGGAATTCAGAGAATGGCTCCGGGAGCACCACTCCTCCGAACGCGGATGCTGGATCGCCCTGAAGAGGGGGAGAGGGCCTGCGGAGGGGCGCATGAGATATCTCGATGCGGTCGAGGAGGCGCTCTGCTTCGGGTGGATAGACACCACCGTGAAGACCGTCGGCGGAACCGCGATGCAGAAGTTCATGCCCCGTTCCGGGAGGGGAAGATGGTCCGAACTGAACAAGGAACGCTGCCGCAGATTGGAGAAGCTGGGTCTTATGACGGATGCGGGACGTGCCGTCCTGCCGGATATGTCCCCGGACGGTTTCGTCATGGATGCGGAGATCGAGGAGGCGTTCCGCAGGGATCCCGCCGCATGGGAGAATTTCCGCTCGTTCCCGGATCTGTATCAGAGGGTCCGGATAGACACGGTTCAGCGCGACAAGAGTGACAGGAAGGCTTTCGAAAGAAGACTGGAGAAACTCATAGAACGGTCCCGCAGGGGCGAGATGTTCGGGGATTGGAACGACGGCGGAAGGCTTACGGAGTATTGATCGATACTTGTTCCGTTCTCGGAATGGCGGGCATATCTCCGATTAGGAATTTATATCACCACAGCATCGTTCGAAACCAGTGGTACTTTGCAGGAGAAAGGAACACGCAGTGTCAAGGATCTGAAAAAGGCGTTCGCGGAATATGTGGACGAGATGCCCGAGAAGAAGGCATCGATGCTTTCACACATACTTCTGGCGCTCGATGTGTTCGTACTCCTGCTGATCATACTCCTTCTGACGAAGAATCTGGGAGAGTACATCATAACTCTGTTCGGGGTCCCGATACTCCTGTTCCTGGCCGTCATCAGTCCCGGGTTCCGCCTCAGGAAACTGGAGAAGCCCACTTGGCTCCTGTTCGCCGATGCGGTCTGCGCCGTGGGGGCGCTGCTCCTGCTGGTGGAGGCGGATAAAGTGTATTCCGGAGACGGTGACATGATCTACGCGGTGCTGTATGTCGTATCGGCGTTCATCCTGTCGAGATTCATCTGCAGAAGCAAGTGGCTGTATTACATCATGTTCCCGGTCTCGTTCATATTCGCTCTGGAACTGGCGTTCCGTTACATCCCCCAGTACCCTGCACTGGCAGTGGTCCTCGGTGCGATCCTGGGACTGTCTGTGGTCCTCTGCTTCCATCAGCACAGGTTCTACTTCGGCATCGGCAGGGATGAGAGGATCAGGGAGCTCATGGATGCCGGCGGATGGGGTAACAGAGATGCCATGAAGGATCTCTTCACTGAGGATGAGATGAAGGATATGTTCTTCGTCAGGGAGAAGAAGGAGAGGAAAGCGAAGGAGTGATTTCCTTCGGCTCGATTCCTGTCGGTATCGCCAACCTCTCTCCGTCCTCAGTCATATTCCGTATGTTGCCTCACCGATTATAAAAAGGACCGCATGTTATGTTCTTCAGGTCCCGGGGCGGATGTTTTCGGCATCTGGGTCATTGTTTTCCGCGGTCGGATCGCAGTTCCCCCGGACCCCTCATGGCGCGTGCGCGCCCGAGGGCCTCCCTGGCTCCCGGGAAGCCCTGCGCCGATGCGCGGCGCAGGAGTTCCACGGCCATCGCCATGTTGGGCTCGGCCGCCTGTTTCCTGATGTGCATAAGCGCGAGCCTGTACTGCGCGCGGGCGTCGCCCATGTTGGCGGCCGAACGGAACCACCGTTCCGCCTTGGAGAGGTCCTTCTCCACGCCCCTCCCGTCGTGGTACATGGCGCCGACGGTGGTCTGCGCCTCCGGGAGTTTCCTCTTGGCCGCCTCGTAGTACCAGCGGAACGCCTCCCTGTGGTCGGGGTACGTGCCCTCCCCGCGCTCGTACATGCGTCCGAGCTCGTATTTCGCCTCGGCGGAGGCGTTCCCCGCGACCCTGACGAGTATCCTGAAAGCTTTGTCCTCATCCTTCGGGACGCCCTGTCCCCTGCGGTACAGCATTGCGGTGCAGGCTTCGGCCTCGGTGTTGCCCTGTTCCGCGGACAGGGAGAGCCAGCGGAACGCCTTCTCGTAGGACTGTTCCACGCCGGTGCCCTCCAGGTACCTCCGGCCCAGTTCGTACTGGGCCTCCTCCAGGCCGCCTTCGGCGGCCAGTTCGGTCCATTCGATGCACTGCTGGGGGGAGAGGAGACCGTACTCCCCGCCGATGGCGGCGACGGCGTACTCCGTCTCGGGGTCGCCTTCCGAGCGGATCTCGCCGAGATACCTCCCGGCGGCCTCCGTGTCGCCCGCCTCGATGGCGGCGAACGCCTTCTCCACGGTCTCCTCTTTCATGCCTCATCTGATCCCTTTGGCCATCTCGCCTTTGACGAAGGCGATCCTCTTCTCCGCGTCGGCGACGCCGAGTCCCTTCGCCTTCTCGAAATACGCCAGGGCCTTGGTGTAGGACCTGTCCACGCCGTCGCCTTCCAGGAAGAGGACGCCCGCATCGTAGCAGGCGTCGGGGTGGCCGCCCTCGGCGGCCTCCATGCAGAGGTCCGCCGCCTTCCTGAGGTCCTTTTGGCATCCGTATCCGTTGTGGTACATATGTGCCAGACAGTAGGCGGCCTGCAGCACCCCGCGGTCGGCGGCCTCGGTGTAGAGCTGTACCGCGCGGGGGAGGTCCACCTTGGTGCCGTCGCCCCTCTCGTACATCGTCCCGAGGTTGTAGAACGCCTGGGCGTAGCCCTGGGCGGCCGCCGCGGTGAGCCACTCGAAGGCCTTGGAATCGGACTGCTGGGTCCCGTTCCCCAGATGGAACATGACGCCCACCTCGTTCTGCGCGGCGGCGCACCCGGCGACGGCGGCCTTCCTGTACCACATGAGGGCCTTCTTCGGGTCGGATTCCGTCCCCCTGCCGTAGTAGAAGAGACCTCCGAGGCGCACCTGCGCCTCGGGGTTCCCGTTGGCGGAGGAGGTCAGATAGTGGTCGAACGCACCTTTCCAATCCTCCTTCTTGAAGCACTCTATCCCGGCGTTCAGATCCGGGTCTGCCATGTATGTTTCGAAATCATAGTCGGACATCTCGCTGCTCCTCCTTCTCTTCCTTTTCTATCATGCGTATGATGTCCTTGGCTTTTATGAAACCGAGTCCGAACGCCTTTTGGAAATACTTCTTCGCTTCGGACGTGTTCCTCTCGGTGCCGTCGCCGTAGAGGTACAGGACGGCGGTGTCGTAGACCGCCTTGGGATAATCCATCTCGGCGGCGGTCTTGCAGAGGAGGAACGCCTTGGCGGGGTCCTTCTCCACCCCCTTCCCCTCATGGTAGAGGCGGCTGAGGGCGTAGGCGGCCTCCGGCATGCCCATGGATGCGGCCTTCAGATAGAGGAGGGACGCATATCCGAAGTTGACATCGCATCCGCATCCGCTCTCGTACATGGTGCCCAGGTTGTAGATCGCGCTGCGGTTGTTCTGCGATGCGGCCTTCTCGGTCCATTCGAACGCCTTCCTCGGGGAGCGCTGGGTGTTCCTGCCTGTCGCATACATGAGTCCCAGTTCGTTCTGGGCGTCGGCGCTGCCGTTCTCGGCGCCCCTGCGGAACCACATGAGGGCCTTTTTGAGATCCCGTTCCGTGCCGATGCCGTAGTAGAGCATGTTGCCCACGCGGAACTGGGCCTCCGCATTGCCTCTGGATGCGCTTTCGGACAGGTGTCCGAACGCGCGTGCGAAATCCTTCTCCCCGAAGGCCTTCTTCCCGGCCTCGAGATCTGCATCCTCTTCTGCCATGGGAGCGTATAATGGATTGATTGTATTTTACAGGGCGCTTCGGATACGGCGCGGTTCCTGCGATAAGGGTATATCCTCCGGATGACTGTTGCGTTCCCGTATGTCGGGTCTCGTTTCGCTGATCCTCACCGCGGTGTCCGCCGCTGCGCTGTTCGCGGCCATCGGCATCTATGCCGCGGAGAAGAGGAAGGGCCGGCCGTAAATTTCGGGATCGGAACGGTTGTAAGGGCACGAGGGCGATGTGCCAGACGATCCGGCAGGTACTGTTTCCGCGGATTGTGGGATAGGTCTTCCGCACCGATGTCCTGCGGTCATCCGCAGGTCTTTTTCAGGGCGGCCGGCACACGATACCAACATATACCCAATACCCGTTTA
>CAZHJV010000029.1:0-18312 GCA_964533525.1 uncultured Methanomassiliicoccales archaeon
GAGCGGACGTCTACTCCGAGAACGCGCAGGACTGCGCAGCCAAGATGGTCAAGGCTGTCAAAGGCTGATTTTCAACCAACAGCCGCACCCGATGGGTGCGGCTTCAATTTTCCTTACGTAATCTGTCGCACGGATGTGCGATGGAGGTGAAAGTAGTGGATGCATTAAACGAAGTGCCGGCAAGTGTGCCGGTAAGCATAGAAGAATTCAAGAAAGCGGATCACAAGAAGAAGGTCCGCTTCGGATTGATTATGGGCATATTCTGCGCCCTCTATTGGGGTGTATGGTATGTTCCCGGATATGCAATCTGGAACTTTACGGATCTCTTCGGACCTCTGGGAATCAACATAATCGCCGAGAAGGGGGTCAGCGAAGATACGGCGTATCTGCTGCAGTGTCTGTTCCTGACCTGCATCAACGCGACCGCCTGTGCGCTCGTTCTGTTCATCTGGAACGGTGCCCTCGGAAAGCTCCGCGAGTGGAAGAGAACCCTCATAGAAGTCAAGGCCGCAAGCAAGTATTTCATGCTCGCCGGACTGTGCGGCGCATGCGCCGTGTACGGTACGTACATCGCAGCCGCATTCCTCAGCCCCGGATTCGCCGCTGTCGCAGGACTCCTGTATCCGATCATCGGAACAACCATGTCTGTCCTGTACCTCAAGCAGAAGGTCTCTAAGAGAGGATATCTGGCCATCATCGTCCTGCTGGCCGGAGGAATCACCCTGTACGTGGGTTCCATGGCCGCCAAGGGTCTGGGAGACGGAAACGCCACTCTCGGATGTATCGGAGGTATCATGGCCGCCGTCGGATGGGGATTCGAAGGAGTCGTCGCCGGAAAGGCGCTCGATATCTGCGAGCCCGATGTGGGTCTCCACCTCAGGTTCTGCTTCGAAGCCCTCTTCTGGTGGATCGTCATGGCAGTCCTGCTGTGCCTCGGATTCCCGATGCTCGACACCATCTCCGCAATCGCCAACCCCGCGATCTTCGTCGCAGTGCTCATGATCGGACTCTCGTTCGCATGGTGCTACGTCACCTGGTACAAGTCGTTCCCGTTCCTGGGGGTCGCAAGGGGACAGGCCGTCGGAAGTCTCTACGCCGCATGTGCGGTCGTCTTCCTGGTCATCTTCTTCGGTCCCGAGTCCGGTCTCGGATACGGCGGCCTCGGAGACACCGAGAAGTGGATGATCATCGCTTCCACTCTGATCGGTCTCGTGATCTGCCTCATCGGAAGTTTCCTCATCGCAACCGAGGATTCCGAGGGAATGGTCAGTCTGAAGGATACGTCTGCCATACTGGGAGGCGGTAAGGAATGATAAGAGACGCACCCATCAAGTTCCGCCTCCTCGAGATCCTCGAGGAGGGCGGGGAGATGTGGAACTACGAGATCGTTCCCACACTCATGAAGGAATACGGGATGAAGTCCCATCACGAGCAGCAGATGGTCAACTACGACCTGATCGAGATGGTCTCCGCCGGTTTCCTGAACGAGGGCGAGTCGGTGATCGATGAGGAGGGGAAGTTCAACAAGGGACACCTCCTCACCAAGTACTCCATCACCCCTCTCGGCATAGCGACCGTAGACGACCTGAAGAAGAAGGTGAGACACTATGAGTGACTGGAGCGAGTACGCAGCGTACTTCGCCGACGGCATACCTGCCGGAGATATCGTCAGTTCGGTGTTCATCGTCGGACTGTGCACCCTCGGTGTCATCGTCGCAAGGTGGATGTACAACCAGCTCTGAGAAACCTTCGGGTTTCTGGGTAAACATAGGGGGCTTTGCCCCCTTTCTTCTTTTCTTATTATCTATTATTATAAAGGAGCGGGTTTGTCGCGCCCTTTGTTTTTTGGATCCGAGATGTCGCCGGCGGGAGATCTGCGTTTTGTCCGGTATTCGGACACATGTACGGCAGGTGACTTCTCCTGATGCTCAATTAGAAGTTTTATGCCGCTCGGGGGCTCGGTTTACATGAGTTTATAAATGTTTCTACGTACAGAATCGATGCGCTGATAATATATTATTTAAAACTATCGTATTATAATTTTTGTTAATTGGAGATTATATACAATATGTATTTTCATATTCAGCTATATCAAGTCTAATGATTGTAATTTTCAAATAATATTAGACATTTGTCTATTTTTATTGAATTTTATTAGAAAATGTGAAAAAATAGTAAAGTATTAATATATGTTTTAACAGGAAAACATCGTTTGTAGAAATAATTAAATACACTCCAGGTCCATCTATATCTCAGACAAGAAAAAGCTGCGGCCGCCATACTCTGTGGCTGAAGCGCATTCTGTCGTCTGGAGTGGTATAAAATGGCAAACGATGCAATTATTGCTGATCTGAAAAAGTCCATCGAGACCTGGAATGTAGCTCTCTGCAAGGAGGCTACTCAGAAGGCCATCGATGCGAAGATGACCGTTTCCGAGATCATGGACAAGGGTCTCGGAGAGGGAATGGCCGTCATCGGACAGAAGTTCAACGACGCCGAGATCTTCCTTCCCCAGGTCGTCGCTGCTTCCAAGACCATGGAAGTCGCCCTCAAAATGCTCGAGCCCCTGATGACCGGCAGCGCTTCCGCAAGCAAGGGAACCGTCGTCATGGGAACCGTCGAGGGAGACATCCACGAGATCGGAAAGAACGTCTGCTGCGCTATGCTCCGCGGAGCCGGATACAACGTCATCGACGTCGGACCCGACGCAGACTCCCAGACCTTCCTGGATGCAGCTGAGGAGAATGACGCGAAGGTCCTCGGAGGATCCGCGCTCATGACCACCACCCTCGAGGCACAGAGAGAGCTCGTCATCGCCAACAACGAAGAGGGCAAGAAATACAAGTGCATCTTCGGAGGAGCCCCCTGCTCCAAGGAATGGTGCGACGAGATCGGAGCAGACGGATACTCCGCCACCGGTTCCGAGATCATCGAACTCGTGAAGTCCCTCATGTGAATCGAGAGAGAACGAACGCTCAACCAATTTAAGGTGATATAAAATGGCAGCAACAAGAGCACTTACCGTCTGCGACACCTACGACAGGTTCGTAAAGGGAAAGAAAGTTGACGAGGCAGAGTGGGACTACACCATCATCCCTCAGAACGCAACCGAGCTGAAGAACAAGTACAAGCTCGACTTCGGCAAGACCTTCATACCCGAGGACAACAAGACCAAGAACGACCTGTTCCAGGCCGGACTTGAGATGCTGGTCAACACCGGTTTCTACTGCATGGACCTCAAGAAGGTCATGCACGTGACCGAAGAGGAAGTCTGGGAGGGAATCAAGAAGACCCCCACGAAACTTATCCTCGGTGAGGGAAGGGACATCGCCCGCTTCTACCCCAGGCACGGAAACAGCCCCGTGAAGCCCATCATCCAGGGAGGACCTACCGGATCCCCTATCTCCGAAGATGTCTTCGTACAGATCATGCAGTCCTACGCCCAGGAAGCCGTCATCGACGACCTTGTGGACGGTGTCATGACCACCATCGAGGGACACCCCGCGAAATCCGGAACCCCCTACGAGATCCGCGCCACCATGGCGGAGCTTCGCGCCACCAGGGAAGCACGTGAGAGGGCAGGACGCCCCGGACTCGGCGTATAGGGACCTGAGACCCCTCTGACCGAGGCTGCAAGGCTTGCCGCCGACATGGTCCACGCAGGACACAGGGTCACCGACGCACACGAGTGCTCCCAGCTCAACGAGCTCAAGATGGACATGACCGGACTCAACATGCTGGCCGGCTGGACCGTCAACGGCGACACCATCATGGTCGAGCAGATGCCTATCTTCGGCGGATACTGCGGCGGACTCGAGGAGACCGCTATCTGCGATGTTGCGACCACCCTCGCATCCTTCGCACTGTTCAACGGAAACTTCCACCTCGACGGACCTATCCACATCAGGTGGGGAACCACCACCAACAGGGAATCCCTGCAGATCGCGGCCCACGCGGCGGCAGCCATCGACGCCAACACCGACCTGCTCCTGGCCAACCAGTACTACCCGATGGCCGGACCCTGCACCGAGATGTGCCTTGTCGAGACCGCCTGCCAGGCAATCAACGACACCGGTTCCGGAAGGGAACTCCTCTCCGGATCCGCAGCCGCGAAGGGAGTCGTTCAGGACAAGACCACCGGAATGGAGGCCCGCGCCATGGGACAGGCCGCCCTCACCGCAGCAGGAATGAAGGTCTCCGACCTCAACGAGATCATCGAGACCCTCGTCTCCGGATACGAGCAGCACTACAACGATGCTCCCGCCGGACTGAGGTTCCAGGAGTGCTACGACGTCAAGACCGTCAAGCCCACCAAGGAATACCTCCAGGTCTACGACAACGCGATGCAGCAGCTCCGCGACGCCGGACTGCCCATAAAGCACTGATCGCAAAACCCATGAAACAGGAGGGGACGACGGTCCCCTCCGGCTTACTCCCGGAGCCTGCGCTGACGGCTTCGGGAGATCTTCCCCAATCGGGAGCGGTCGGCCGAACGTTTTATAGAGACAGCACGGAATCTGATTGGTATGACCGCCTCGAGACCTGTGGATATTTTCGAAGCCTATTCCCGTTTCAACACAGGCAAGAGGCTCAGGGAGGATCAGTGGGATTACGTCACCGTTCCCACCAACGCCCTCAGGATGAAGGAGAAGTACGGGATCGCCTTCGGGAGCCGCATCATCCCCGAGGACGACGACCTGTCGGACCGTCTTTTCCAGGCCGGTTTCGACATGCTCGTGACCACAGGCTTCTACAATACGAATCTGGGAAGGGTCATGTATCTCACGGAGGATGAGATACTCGAGGGCATAAGGAAGGCTCCCCGCAAGATCTCCATCGGTTCCGGGAAGGACAAGGTCAAATGCAAATCCCGCCACAGCAGCGACAGCAGGCCTCCGGTGATAGAGGCGGGACCCACGGGTGCCCCCGTATCGGAGGAGATATTCCCTGCGATGATACAGTCCTATGTGCAGGAACCCGTCGTCGACGCCCTCGTGAGCGGAGTCCTCAACACCGTGTGCGGGGAATCCGCCACTACGAACACTCCATGGGAGATCCGCGCCACCCTGGCCGAGATCAGATACGTCAGAGAGGCATGTTCCATGTGCGGCAGGCCCGGGATGGGCATCTAGGGTCCGGAGACACCTCTGTCCGCGGCGGGACGTCTGTCATCCGACCTCACGGAGTACGGTCTCAGGAAACACGACCTCCACGAGTGCTCCCAGCTGAACGAGATGAAGGTGGATATGTCCCTCATGAACATGATCGCCGGATGGAAGACCGCCGGGGATCTGATAATGGTGGAGCAGATGCCCATGTTCGGGGGGTACTGCGGAGGGATAGAGGAGACGGCCATCTGCGACGTGGCGGCCACATTGGCGTCCTATGCCCTCATGGACTGCGACCTGCATCTCGACGGTCCGATCCACATCAGGTGGGGTACCACGACGACCAGGGAGACGCTGCAGATCGCGGCGCATTCGGCGGCCGCCATAGATCTCAACACGGATCTCCTCCTGGGGAACCAGTATTACACGCTCGCAGGCCCCTGTACGGAGATGTGTCTCCTGGAGACGGCCGCGCAGGCGATCACCGATACCGTCTCGGGAAGGGAACTCATCTCGGGTGCCGCATCCTCCAAAGGTGTCGTCAAGGACAGGACCACCGGGATGGAGGCCCGCATAATGGGCGAGGCGGCCATATCCGCCGCCGGAATGGATATCGCGGAGGCCAACGCCGTCCTGGAGAATCTCATCCCTCTGTATGAGAAGAACTTCTCCCGCCCTCCGGCAGGAAAGAGGTTCCAGGACTGCTACGACATCACGACCGTGACTCCCAGCAAGGAGTATCTGAAGGTCTACGAGAAGGCCATCGATTCCCTGAACAGGTGCGGCCTCAACATCTGACGGCGTTTTTTGTAGTCTCATGTTTTAGCATTGTTAAATAGGGCATCGGCGATAGCCCCGCCATGGATGTCGCGGCCCGTGTGGACAGCTTCTTCAAGATTTCGGAGAGAGGTTCGTCTTTCCGGACTGAGATAAGGGGCGGAATTGTAACATTTCTTGCGATGGCGTATGTGCTTGTGGTCATGCCGATAACTCTGGAACCTGCCGGTATGGGCAAGGAACAGGTTTTCTCCGCCACCGTCATCGCTACGATCGTCGGAACAGGAATCATGGCGCTGTATGCGAAATTCCCTATCGCGCAGGCGCCTGCGATGGGTACGAACGCGTTCTTCACGTACACCATCGTCATAGGGATGGGTTATTCGTGGGAGGAAGCCCTTGCGGCGGTCTTCCTGTCGGGTCTCCTCTTCTTTCTCATCACTATCAGCGGACTCAGGGAGATGATAGTCAATTCCATCCCCAAGGATCTGAGGCTGGCCATCGCCGCCGGTCTCGGCGCATTCCTGCTGTTCATCGGTCTGCAGGGGTCGGGGATCATCATCGGGAACAGTTCCACGCTCGTGGCTCTGGGCGACATGTCGAGCTCCGCGGTCCTCGTGGCGCTCTTCGGCATCGCCCTGACCACCGCGCTGTACCTCAGGAAGTTCAAGACCGCGATCTTCGTCGGAGTCCTGGTCACCACGGTCATCGCGATGGCCGTGGGGATAACGGAGGTGCCGTCCGAATTCGTCTCGATGCCCGAAGCGCCTTACTGGGGTGCGTTCATAGACGGGCTGCAGACCGTGCATTTCGACATCATCTTCGTCATCGTCGTGCTGTCGTTCCTGATGGTCAACATGTTCGACACTACCGGGACCATCATGGCCGTCTCCAAGGAGGCGGGTGCGATGGACGATGACGGGAAGATCAGGGACGGAGGCAAGATGTTCCTCTCCGACGCCGTCGGAACCATGACAGGTGCCGCGATCGGTGTGTCCACCGTCAGCAGCTACGCGGAGTCCACCATCGGTATCGAATCGGGCGCGAGGACGGGATTCTCCGCATTGGTGGTATGTCTGCTGTTCTTTGTGGCGCTGTTTTTCAGCCCCGTGTTCACGGTTGTCACCAGTACCTCCACCGTGGCCGCCCTGTTCATCGTCTCGGTCATCATGATGGGTTCGCTCAGGGAGATCAACTGGGAGGATCCCGCCGCCGCGGTGACCGTCGTCACCACGATCATGATGATGGTCCTGACCTATTCCATTACCGACGGACTCGGTTTCGGAGTGATCGTGTACAGTCTCTGCAAGATCTTCAGCGGGAAGTGGAGGGAGATAAGTCCCGTGATGTACGTCCTCTCGCTGGTCTTCCTGGTCTACTTCATCACCGTAGCGGTGACGTTCTGAAGGTATCGGGCCCCGGGCCGTACGGCCCGGGTCCGTAATCCAGCCGAGGAAAGGTATATAGACATTGGGACAGATTATGTATCCAGAGGGGGACGGTCCGGCGACCAGCGGGTCTCTAAAACCTAGCCAGCGGGGTTCGACGCCCCGGTCTCTCGCCATTCTCACATCTTAAGGGATATCATGACGGTGAAGTACACGGACGCACAGATACAGCGTCTAAGGGAATACGGCAACGCGACTTATGAACAGAAGATCTTCGAGGACCTCGCCTCGAGGGATGCCGCATTCTCCAAGGAGATGTCCGCCGCTTCTTCCGAGAACGAGAAGAAACTCAGAGGGATGATCGCCAACCCGACCCGCCACGGTCTCACGCAGCTCATGAACGATATCGCGGATGCCCTCGTGGCCGACGGTTTCATCGAGGTCCGCACGCCCATTTTCATTTCCAAGGATGCCCTGGCACGCATGACCGTGACCGAGGACAAGCCTCTTTACAAACAGGTCTTCTGGATCGACTCCAAACGCGCCCTCAGACCCATGCTCGCACCCAACCTCTATTCCGTCATGAGGGACCTCAGGGACCACACGGACGGCCCCGTCAAGATCTTCGAGATGGGCTCCTGTTTCAGGAAAGAGTCCCACAGCGGGATGCACCTCGAGGAGTTCACCATGCTGAATCTGGTGGACATGGGACCCGCCGGCGATGCCACGGAAGTCCTGAAGAAATACATCTCCATCGTCATGAAGGCCGCCGGCCTTCCCGATTACGAACTCGTGCAGGAGGAGTCCGATGTCTACAAGGAGACCATCGATGTGGAGATCAACGGGCAGGAGGTCTGCTCCGCGGCCGTGGGTCCGCACTATCTCGACGCGGCCCACGATGTCCACGAACCCTGGTCCGGGGCCGGATTCGGTCTCGAGCGCCTGCTGACGATCAGGGAGAAATACAGCACCGTGAAGAAAGGGGGAGCCAGCATAAGCTACCTCAACGGTGCGAAGATCAACTGAATCTCATACGGCCCCCTGCCGGGGGACGGAATAAAGTATACCGAAGAAGGAATCAACAATGCTTGTGAGGAGGGAGTAGACTGAGATTGGGTATTGTAGGAGGTGCCCTGCAGGGTATTGAGGCGGCCTACCTGGCCAGGAAGGCAGGTTACGAGACCGTCGTCTTGGACAGGAGAGAGGACGCCCCGGCGCGCTCCCTCGCCGACAGTTCCGCGACCGTGGATGTGGTCCGGGATCCGGAGAAAGCGAAGAAGATATTGGCCGACTGCGATGCCGTCATCCCCGCTTTGGAGGAGATGGATGCGCTGACGGTGCTCGACTCCATGAAAGGGGAGTTCGGCGGGCCGTTCCTCTTCGATCTGAAAGCATACAACATATCGTCTTCCAAACAGAAGTCGAACGAGATCATGGGGAAATACGGCGTCCCCATGCCGAGGCCGTGGCCCGAGTGCGGGTTCCCGGCCATTGTGAAGCCGTCATGCCAGAGCGGTTCCGTCGGGGTCTCCGAAGTGGAGAATCCGGAACAGATGGATGCCGCCCTCGCGAAGGTGGAGGCGCTGGGAGACACGCCCGTCATACAGGAGTTCGTGCACGGCAAGAGCGTATCCATCGAGGTCATCGGGAACGGGACCTCCGCGGCCTCGTACATCACGACCGAGGTCGTCCTCGACCGGAATTACGATTGCAAACAGGTCCTCTGCCAGCCGGGCATACTGTCCGAGGAGGAGGACACGAAGTTCGGGATGTGCGCCAAGATGACCGCGGAGGACATGGGCCTCCGCGGACTCATGGATATGGAGGCCATCGACACCCCGAACGGCTTCCGCGTTTTGGAGATCGATGCCCGCATCCCGAGTCAGACGCCCGCGTGCATCCTCGCCGGGACGGGCATAAACCTGCTGGAGGAGCTGTATCTGGCACTCAGCGGGAAGGGGTCCTCCGCGAAGAGACAGCCGGGGGCATCGTCCTACGAGCACTTCCACGTGGTCGGCGACAGGATCTACACCACCGGAGAGAAGGAGTTCTCCCATGTCCGCGACCCGCAGTACGTATGCGGTCTTTTCGGATCCGATGAGATGATCACGGATTACGCTCCCGGGAAGAGCGAGTGGAGATGCACCATGATCACCTCCGGGAAGGACAAGGACGACGTGTTCTGGAAGAGGAAGGACGCCATCAAGGCCATGATGGACGAATGCGAGATCGACGAGTTCATCGACCTCTCCCCCGAGGTGGTCTGAATGACGAGACTCACCCCGAACATGATCTCCGGTCTCTCCGACGGTCTCAGCGACATCGACAGGATGCTCATGAGGGACACGGGGATGAACCTCCTGACCCTGGGATTCCGCGCCATAGGGGCGGATGTGTCGGGGATAGACGTGAAGAGGTTCAAAGCGGCCTCCGTGCCCATAACATCCGGTCTCGGGATCATCGGCGGATTCTCCCGTTCCGTCGCGGATATCGTGAGGGACATGGGGATCGAGTGCTTCGTGACGGAGCACACCGACGTATGGGGCTTCGGAGAAGCCCTCGACAGAGGCGCGGATATAATACTCATGGCGGACGACGAGCAGTACATGGCATACAGCGTCGCCGCCGGGAAGTACGCCAACAATTCATTCTGTACGGCGGCCGGATACGTCGAGGCCCTCAGGGGGGCCGTGAACGGGTTGGAAGGCCGCAGGGTGTTCGTGCGCGGGGCCGGAAGGGTCGGGAGCAACATGGTCTCGCTCCTCCGTGCCCAGGGCGCCGAGGTCACCGTGGCCGATGTTATACGGGAGAAGGCCGCCGCAGTGGCGGCGGCCAACCCCGGCACGGTCGCGGCGGACGATCTGGAGAAGGCCACCGCAGAGGCGGACCTCATCCTGAACGCATCCCCCGTGCCGATACCCGGCGACCTCATCAGGGAAGGCGCGGTGATCTCCACCCCGGGGATCCCGCACGTCTATGACGAGGCCACTCTGGCGAAGGCCAAATTCATACACGATCCGCTGGCCATCGGAACCGCGCCCATGGTGGCCCAGTGCATCGTGTACTCTTTGGAGAAGGAGGGAAGGATATGACGGAAGAATACGGATTAGCATTGGATATCGGAACGAGCGGCCTGCGCTGTCAGGCCATCGACCTTGCGACGGGGGAGACCGTGGCCACGGCCATCACCCAGCGCCATCCCATTCCCGGGATGAACGTTATCGACCATGTCAACTTCGCGCTGAAATCCGGGGAGGACGTCGCCAACGGACTTCTCGTCGGGTGCGCAAACAAACTCTTCGGTTCCCTCGGGATCGATCTGACCAAGGTGAAGAGGATCGGGGTCTGCGGGAACACGTTCCAGCTCTCCCTCTTCCAGAACATCGAGGTCAGGGATCTGGCATATGCCGGGGAGAACATGCTCAAGACCCTCGGCGTGGTCCCTCCCAAGAGGGACGGGGCCGTACTCAAGGCGTCCGACATGGGATTGACCGGGATGCCCGACGCGGAGGTCATCATCCCTCCGGCGGTCAGGCACGAGATCGGGGCGGACGCCATCGCCATGCTCCTGATCACGGGTGTGGCGGATTCCAAGGAACCGTGTCTCGTGGTGGACTACGGCACCAACGCCGAGATGGCCCTCATCTGCGGGGACGGGAGGATCATTACCGGTTCCGCCGCCGCAGGGCCCGCCATGGAGGGACAGCAGATCGAGAGAGGTATGCTCGCGGCCCCCGGCGCCATATCCGACATCGACATCGAGGAGGACGGATGGAAATGCACGGTCCTCGACGGTTCGATGATCGATAAGGAAGGCGATACCGTCGACCCCATGACCGGGGCCGCAGTGAAGAAGGGGACGCAGGAGGCCATTGGCATAACCGGTACCGGAACCGTCGCGGCCCTGTACTGCGGTATGAAGACCGGAGTCGTCACACCCCCGAACATCAACACCTCCGACGGAAAACTCCACCTGCAGAACGGTATAAACATCTCGTCCCGCGACGTCGACGAGGCCGGGAAGGCCATCGGTGCAATGAGGGCCGGTTTCCTCACCCTCCTCCACGAGGCGGGTATGTGGACCGGCGACGTCAAGACCGCATACATGTCCGGTGCGTCCGGACTGTACGTGGATGCCGTGAAGGCCCTCGGCATAGGAATGGTGGTCCCCGGTGCGATCCATCTCATCCAGTTCGGGAATACGTCCATCGAGATGGCCCGCCGCATCGCCATGGGGACCGTGGACATGGAATTCCTGAAGGAGTTCGCAAAGAAGCTGAAGGCCGAGCACTGCATGTTCGCCACCTCGGAGACGTTCAAGCAGATCTACTCGATCGAATACTCCGTATGGTGCACCAGCATGCCCATGTCCATGTACGACGACATGCTGGGGATCTACCAGCTGCCGCCTCTCGGCATACCTTCGGAGAACGTGCAGGTCGAGAGGAAGTCCATGACGGACCTCCCGGACACCGACAAGTGCCCCGTGAAGGTCATCGAGTCCGGTACGTACCTTTCCTACAGGGTGGACGGATGTCTGTTCTGCAGGAAGTGCGTCAGGGAATGCCCCGAGAAGGCCCTCGAGATGGTCAGGAAAGGGGATTCCGTCTACTGCCGCGTGAGTTCCGACCGCTGCGGCGGTACGGCCTGCAGACGCTGCGAGCGTGTCTGTCCCGGCAGCGTACTCCACCTGGACCTCGCGAAACTGGAACAGTGAAATCATTTTCCGGGGAGCGATCCCCGGATCCTTTTACCGCATGCCGTCCGTCCTCCGGACGGCCGGATTTAGGTTCCGTTTAAAAATGATTATAAATAGGTTCTTAATACCGAAGGTCTGGAACGTTAAGGGTACCGCAGTTTCCGCGGACCGTTTTAATTTTCTATTCATCTCAAAAAGAGAAAAGTGAAGACTATGGCAGAAGGCAAGTTTGAGGACCTAGGCATCTCGGACGACGTTCTGAGAGCCGTCAGGTCCATAGGGTGGTCGGAACCCACCCCGGTTCAGGCGGCCGCTATCCCGGTGGGCCTCGAGGGGGTAGATCTCCTCGCACAGGCGCAGACCGGTACCGGCAAGACCGGGACCTACGGTTCCATCATCCTGAGTAAAACCGCGCCGAACGGGACCGACCCGTCGGCTCTGGTTCTCGTGCCTACTAGAGAGCTCGCGACGCAGGTGTGCGACCAGATCGACGCACTGTCCCAGTTCAGCGGTCACAAATGTTTCCCCGTATACGGCGGAGTCAACATAGAGAACCAAGTAAAACAGATGAAGAAGGGGGCAGACATCCTCGTTGCGACCCCCGGAAGACTCAAAGACCTTTTGGAGAGGAAAGAAGTCGCTCTCTCCTCCGTATCCATCGTCGTCCTCGACGAGGCCGACCGCATGCTGGATATGGGATTCGCACCGAGCGTCAACATGATCCTGTCCAAGGTCCCGAAGAAGAGGCAGACGATGATGTTCTCCGCCACGATGGGGGAGGACATAAAGAAGCTGGCCGTGAAGCACATGATCAACCACAGGGAGATCCTTGTCTCCAAGGACGAGCCCACCCTCGACCTCACGGCGCAGTATTACATCATGACCACCCGCGAATCGAAGAGGGACGAACTCATCCACATCATCGAGGACGGGTACCCCAAGATGATGGTCTTCTGCAAGACCAAGAGGAAGGTGGATTACCTCTTCCGCAAGATGAAGAGGGACGAGTACAGCGTCTGCGAGATCCACGGGGACATGCTCCAGAACAAGAGGGAGAAGATGCTCCGCATGTTCATGGACGGCGATGTGGAAGTGCTCATCGCCTCCGACGTGGCCTCCAGGGGCCTCGACATCGTGGATGTGGACGTCGTCGTCAACTACGACGTCCCCGCCGACGCGGAGACCTACATCCACAGGATCGGAAGGACCGGCAGGGCCGGGAAGAACGGCAGGGCCGTCACCTTCGTCACCGAGGACGACGTGAAGGCGCTCAACGCCATCGAGAAGAAGGTCGGAAGGAGGATCGTCGAGATCGCCCCGACCTCCCCCCAGTACTCCGAGGGCCCCAAACCCGACAGCACCCCCAAGGCGAGGGCGAAGCAGATCAAACAGAAGAACGCCGCCAGGAAGGTCGCGGCGGAGACCGCGATGAAGGCGGACGCCGCTCCCAAGGAGACCAAACTGGTCCCCGTGAAGAAGAAGTTCACGGGAGAGGAGCCGGCCAAGGGACGCACCCTCAAAGGGAAACTCGATAGGAAGGGACCCACCAAGGCCGAGATCGAGGACGGGGCCGTCGCACCCAGGAAACAGAAGCAGAAGGCCGAGCCGAGGAAACAGGCCCAGCCCCAGCCTAAGGCGCAGAATACCCAGCAGTCCGGAAAAGACGAATCCAAAGGACAGCAGAGGACCCAGTATCCCAAGCCCCAGGGCATCCCGGAGCACCCGAGGCCCCTGCACTCCTACGTCAAGATCGACAAGGCCCTGCCTCCCGAGAAGGACATGTCCTTCGACAGGATCGAGGTCAGCATCGGTTCCGACGACGGCGTGGACCAGCAGAAACTGGCCAAGTTTGTCACCAAGACCGCAGGCATCCGCCCGCAGGATATCGGCAACATACACGTCTACGAGAAGAAATCCAGGATCCAGGTCGTGAGATGGAGGTCCCAGGAGGTCGTGGACGAGGTGTTCGGTCAGACCTACAACGGCAGACGCGTGATGGTCTACAACCTCAGCGACAAGCAGTAAACCTTTCAGGTCCCGGGGAGACCCGGGACCGTTCATTCTTCGAAACGGCCGGTCAGGTCGTCGAGAACGAGATATCTGGCACATAGGATGTCGGATAGTTTTTTCGCATAGTTGACGCGGCGGTATTTCTTCCCGTTGTCGATGACGACCCATTCGGTGTCGGGGATCTTCATGGTAGCCGCGATCCTCTTCAGTTCCGCCCATGGTTCGTAACCCTCCACCACGGCCCTGTCGGCCTCCGCATCCGTTATGAGGATCACGAAGCATTTCTCGTCGGGGTTCTTCCTGGTGTAGTTGGTCAGATACTTCTGTATCATGAGCATGGCCTCGCCGATGGGGGTGGAGCCTCCGGTGGGCGTCCTCCTGAGGCTTTCTATCACGCTCTCCACGTTGCGGGTGAACGGGACGGCCAGGTTGACTATGTTCTGTCCGAAGGTCAGGAGCGCCACGCGGTCTCTGCGGACGTATCCGTCCTCCAGCATCGCCCTGACGCCTTTGATGGCCTCGTCCAGGGCCCCCGTGTTGACGAGGGATCCGCTGACGTCCACCGCGAACAGGAACGAGCAGGAACTCTGTTTCGTCCTGATGTTCTCGCGGATGTCGCCCGGGAGGATGGAGATGCTGAGGCCGTTCTTCTCCCTGTTCCTCTGATACGGGGCGGCTGCGCGCACGGTCGCCCCCAGTGCAGGGTCGGCGGTCTTCCCTTCGGGGATGCGGAACCCGCTCACGCGGCCTCCGCGGGTGCTGCCGTCCGCACTTCTGGGTATGTGTCCGATGACGCTGTTCAGGTGGATCGATTCTATGCGGTCGATCTCGTCGAGATCGTTCTTCACATCGTCCAAGATCATAGTGAGGACGTCCACGTCGGGAATCGCAAGGTCCTCCCCGTCTTCCTCCGGATCATCGTTTTCAGACGTCTGGGTCTTTTGATCTTCCCCTTCGGATGCGTCTCCGTTCTGCAGGTTTTCGACCCTTTCGATCTCCTTTTGGACGTCGAGATCGCCGTCTTTCGACATCTTGGTGAGTTTCGCTATCTCCGCATTGGAGATCTCCTCATCTTCATCGGGGTTTTCCGCATCTGGCACATCGTCGGATTGTACCGATACGTCCCCTGCACCCTTGGTCCTCGCCTTTGGTTTCCTTCTGTGGAAAAGGCACATCACCGATGCGTCGCGGATGTCCTCCGCGGTGAGTCTGTCCCTGCCGTCGAGGGCGCACAGCGCACGGGCCGTTCTGGCGCAGGCGAGGTCGCCGCGGTGCCCCATCGCATTCATTTTAGTGCATACTGTGACGATGTCATGAATGTCGCGGCGGGTGATCCTTATCTTCGGAATCAGGGATCTGGCACATTCGATCTTCCGTCTGATCTCGGCATCGTCCCCGATGAATCTCTCCGTGAATTCCGCCGGCGCCCTGCCGAATTCCAAAACCCTTTCGGCTATGTCTCCGCGTACGGATACGTCCGTTTCCGCGGCCATGGAGATGCAGATGTCGAACCTGTCGGCGACGGATTCGGGGAGGTCCCTCTCCAGGGGATCCATCGTGGCGACCGCAGAGGTCCTGCAGGGGTATTCGGCGGACACGCCCTCCCTCTCGATCTTCACGGTGCCGGAGGACAGGACGGACATGACCGAATTGAGGGTCCTGGAATCCAGTAGGTTGATGTTGTCGATGCAGAGGATGTTCCCGTCGGCGCGGCTCAGGATGCCGCCCTTGAGGGCGGAGGTACCGTCCTTCACGGCCTTCTCGAAATCGATCCCGCCGAATATGTCCTCGTCCCCGGTCCCTGCCGGAAGATCCACGATCTTCCTGTCGGTGAGGTTGGCCATGGATCTCACGAGGACGCTCTTGGCAGTCCCGGAAGGGCCCTTTATGAGGACGCCGTTGAGGCTGTCGTCGGCCAGGAGGCACATCAGCGCCCTTTTGGCCGCCGTCTTTCCGGCAACGGCGGAGAACGGGTATGTCAGAGTTCTTCCAGACATCTGTGAACATCGCCCAGGTCGTAGTCGGACGTCTTCTCGAAAGGTCTCTTCTTGAGCCTGTGTCCCAGGACCAGGGGCGCCACGGCCTCCAGATCGGCTTTGGTGACTTCCGTGCGCCCCTCGTATGCGGCGTTGGCCCTGGCGGACCTTATGAGGGTGATGTCCGCCCTGTGTCCCTCCATGCCGAAGTAGACCGCAAGGTATGCCGCCGCATCGATGATGTTCCTGCCGACGTCCATCTTTCCTACGAGGTCTCTTGCATCCGAAATCCTCTTCGCGATGCTGCCGGTCTCCTCTTTGTACGAGGCGGTGAAGGCTTTCGGATCCCTGTCGAACTCCAGCCTTCTGGAGACGACCTCGCTGCGCTGTGCCAGATCCCTCTCTCCCTTGACCTCCACGGACATCCCGAACCTGTCGAGGAGCTGGGGCCTCAGGTCCCCTTCCTCCGGGTTCATGGATCCCACCAGGACGAAACGGGCGGGATGGGTAAACGACACCCCTTCTCTCTCGACGTAGTTCACGCCCATGGCCGCGGAGTCCAGGAGCATGTCGACGATATAGTCCTCCAGGAGGTTTATCTCGTCCACGTAGAGCAGGTTGCCGTTGGCCTGTGCCAGTATGCCCGGTTCGAACTTTTTCTTCCCGGTGCGGAGGACCGCCTCCAGATCCAGGGTCCCCGCCACCCTGTCCTCGGTGGCGCTCAGCGGGAGTTCGACGACGTCCGTGGGGACGGTCTCCGTTTCGATCTTCTCCCCCGCGGAGAGTTTCTCGGCGCAGTAGGGGCAGAAGCCTTCGGGACGGGACGGGTCGCAGCGGAAGGGACATCCCTTCACGACCGTCTTGGGCGGAAGGACCTGTTCCAGGGAGCGGATGGTGGTTGATTTGGCGGTGCCTTTCTCCCCCTTCACGAGGACTCCGCCGATTCCGGGGTCTATGACGTTCAGGATCAGGGCCTTCTTCATAAGGTCCTGTCCGACTATTGCGGCGAAGGGAAACATCATCGCATGTCTGCTGGCCATTTTCATCACATTCGGCCCTTTCCGGGCCATAATACAATGTGTATTATGGGTCTGAAACTAATAAAGTGTCCGTTACGGAACCGATTCCGTCCGTCTGCGATATGGTGTTCCGTCGGAGCTGTTTCGGGCGGCGGGAGCGGATTTCGAGATCTTTGCAGATAGATGTACACCGCATTATCCGCCGATTTCCATTCGACTTCAGAGAATTTAATCGATGTACAGTTCAGCAGGTGTGCGACGGATACAGCGATAAATAACAGGATGGTGCGGACGCCGGGATTCGAACCCGAGTTCTAACCTTGGCAAGGTTAAGTGATAACCAGCTACACCACGTCCACACTGGTATTCTCTGGATTGCCTTTTCAGATATAAAGATTATGATAACCGCCCCGTGTCCGGAAATTTCGGTGTCACACTGCGTCGCAACGGGTACCGATCTCTTTTCTGAAGACGGCATCCTGTTGCAGATCGTATGCTCCAGGCGGGACGGCTGCGCCATACGTCTCCGATGCCGAATTTTCCCGCATCCGGCATCTGCTGTCTATTATTATGCCGCGTTTCAGAATTTCTCGCAGGTCTTGGAGCAGGATTGCTCTTTCCGACGCACAATCCAGGAAAAGGTTCAGTACATCGATTATGGAGTCTGAAAGGGAACTTTCAGTTATGGTGCTGTATGGCGGCATGGTCATTTTCCTTTGTCGAGCCGTTTGTCGATGTGTTGATATCATGCGGGAGCAGGGTTCCTGGCTGTGCCTCCGTCTTGTTGCGGTACGGGCCTGCGACGGCTTTGCGGATTTTATTGGGGTCCTTTATTCCGGAAAGTACCGCTTGGGGCATTTGCCTTTGTATGCATACACTTTGAGATCTCTTCATCAATACTGCTTTTGAACCCGATTCCGTACACTGGTCTTGGATTTGTCACAGCGGAATGTGAGGTCCATGTATCAGAGGTCTTCGATGGAGAGAGGATATGTTTTCCGCAACCGTCTGGTTTTTCGTTTCTGCGACGGGAGGTCCCTGATACCATACCGTCAGTCCGGTATCGGGACCTCTGTACATTCTTCTGAAAAATCAGCTGCCGTCGATGACGATGACGGAATCTGCGTAATATGCAACATATCCGTTGGTTATGCTCCCGGCGGTGATATTCAGAGGATTGGCTGTTCCTACATAGACGGTCTTTAGGTTTGAACATCCCTGGAACGCATTGCCCGAGATGGAAGTGACGGAGTTGGGGATGGTCACGGATGCGAGAGAAGTGCAGTTATAGAATGCACTGGTCCCGATGGATGTGACGGAGTTGGGGATGGTCAC
>CAZHJV010000030.1:0-18295 GCA_964533525.1 uncultured Methanomassiliicoccales archaeon
CGGAGACTCTGGATCTTTGGACCTCAGTTCGAATCTGGGCGGGGCTACCACTTCTCAAAAATTCACCTGTCCGCCCCGGCTATGCCGATTTCGGACCCGATTCAACACCTATATATCGGGCCGACGGAATCCGACCTTCCATGGAGATCGGCATGATGGGTTCCATTCTGCTCGTGGCCGCCGGCGGTGCGGCCGGGGCCGTACTGAGATTTCTGGTGGGACACTATGTCGATTCCGATCAATTCCCGTGGGCCACTTTCGCAGTGAACATCATCGGATCCTTCCTGCTGGCACTTATCGCATTCGGATACCCGGGGATCTCCCATGAGATGAGACTGCTCGTATTCACCGGCCTGTTCGGAGCGTTCACCACGATGTCCACCTTCACGCTGGAGACCGTCACCATGTTCTGCGACGGACGCATAGGCTCCGCTGTACTGAACTTCATCGCAAATGCCGGATTATGCATAGCCGGCGCCGCCGCAGGCAGATACGCCGGACTGCTGCTCGCATAAGATCAGAGCGACTTTTCCGTACCGTCCGCGAGATCCTTGAAATAAGCGACCCCTTCGTCCGGACCTCTGGCTATGAGGATGTCCCCCGCCATGAGCGCCGTCCCCTCGCCGGGGCCGAATATGTAATCGTCCCCGCGCCTGATGGCGATGACGAACATTCCGCTGTTGGTGCTGAGCGATACCTCGCCGAAGGTCTTCCCGGCGAGGACTGAATCGTCTGCGATCTTCGCAAGGCACATCGTGGTGTCGGAATCCCTGATGGACATCGCCAGGACCGGGTGCTCCCCGAGTCCTCTGATGACGACGTCCGCTATGGACTCCGCCGCACTGGCGATCCCCATGATGGAATCCATGAGTCTGATGGTGACGACGGCCCTGGCCACCTCGTCCGGCATGTCCTTTCCCGCACGGACGATCTCGTCCTGTATCCTCTCGGAAAGTCCCTCGAGGCTCTCGGAAAGGGCGATGACCTCCTCAGCGATCTCGGTGTTGTCGTAAAGGAGGGACGAATATGCCAGATCGATCATCATCTCCGATGTGTCCTTCAGCTCCATCAGCATGGCGGCGATCTTGCTCATCATTCCTCGTCACCCTCCCCTCTGATCTCCTCGGTGAGTTCCTCCTCGTTCTTGAGGTCCTCTTCGGCCTCCACCTCGACGACCTCCTCGGGGACGGCGGCCTCGAACTCCCACTCCCTGCGCCCGGCCGCATACTCCGTGAGGAGGTCCGCGCCGTCGTCGGTACCGCGGACGATGATGACGTCGTTGGCCCTGAGCTTCATATCGTCCTCCGGGTCGTAGGTCCATCCGCGGCGGTTCTTTATGGCGATGATCTTGCATCCGGTGCTGGCTTCCACCTGGAGCCTCCCGATGGTATTGCCCGCCATGGAAGAATCGGGACCGATCCTGATCATCCTGATCTTCTCGTCGGCCTCGGACAGCATCTCGGTGATGAACGGTCTCTTCTCTGGCGGGAACCTGAGAAGGCTCACGATGTCCGAAGCTGCATCGGAGATCCTGTCGGCCGCCGATGCGACCTCCAGAAGACCGGAGAGCTGCCTGGCATCCTCCCTCGTCCTGCTGGACAGGAGGACTTTGTACCGGGTGGCGAACTTAAGATCGTCCATCTCATCCTCCAGCCCGCGTACCTTCTCCGCCATGGCGGAGCTGTTGTACATGAGGGAGGCGTATGCCAGGTCGATGATGACTTCGGACATATCCTTCATTTCGGTCAGAAGTTCGCGCACGGTCATATCGACGTGTCTTAAGTCTGAAAAATCGTCTTGATCGCTGCCGGGCAATTCCGTTCACCGTGATCCGCTGTATCTTTATCGCATCCATTACGCATAATCAGTATTTGATTCTCTCTGCATCTCCCATTTATAAGATGAAGGAATTGTCCGTTCCGATAAGCTATGGGCTGAAGGGGGCGTTTTTCTGTCGGAGCTGCGGAACAGGGCGGGCAAATTCATTCAGCGGTACTCCTCCGCAATCATAATGGGGCTCACCGCACTCGTCATCGCAGGCACCGCGGACCTCTTCGCCGGACTGCTCCTCGACCAGATGGAGGAGTATCTCCTGACCGTCTCCGGAATGATGATCCTCATCTACTCCGCCATAGGCATGCGCGGCAACATCTTCGGCGCCATGGGGAGCAGGATCGGCACATCCATGAACATGGGTACGTTCGAGATGAGCCTGAGACGCGGCACCGTCCTCCGTGCGAATTTCGATTCCACCATCGCCCTCACCCTCGTGATGAGCATCGCCATGGGCATCACCACATGGGCCGTGGCGACGGTGTTCTTCAGCGGAAATTCCGATGTCTGGGACATCGTATTCATATCCTCCGTGGGAGGGTTCTTCGCCGGCCTCATCGTCCTCTGTTTCAACATCCTCATCGCATACATCGGCAACAGGAGGAGATGGGACGTCGACAACATCTCCGCGCCCCTCATCGCCGCGGTCGGGGACATAGTCACCATGCCTATGATATTCCTCTCCACCTGGGTCTTCTTCAGGATAGAGGACCTCCCCTCCGGGGACATGATCGTCCTCGCCCTGACGGCCGCCGTGATCGCACTGACCGCGGTCTACGTGGCGGTCCTCCTGACGGCGAAGGTCTCCAAGAGGAACTTCTCGGGCGAAGGGAAGAGGATCTTCCGCCAGTCCCTCCCCGTGCTCATGGTGTGCCTCGTCTTCGAGATCGGGGCGGGGATAGTCATCCAGGACGAGCAGGACTCCCTCATCATGTACAGCGTCCTGATGATCATGATGCCCGCATTCCTGAACCAGGGCAACGCCCTGTCCGGGATGCTGACATCAAGACTCTCGTCCGCCATCCACCTCGGTACCCTGAAGGCGAAATGGAGTCCCAGAGGGGCGTCCGGCGACCTCCTGATGATCTACATCTGCGCCATGATCACCTTCGTCTACATCGGGATCATATCCTACGGCGCCTGCATCCTCACCGACGGGAGGGGGGACATCTCTTTCCCCGATTCCCTGGCCATCATCACGATAGCCGGGTTCCTGGCCACCACGGTCCTAGGGATCCTGTCCTACTATGTGGCCATAGCCGCCACCAAGTTCGGGCTCGACCCCGATGACCATTCCATCCCGATCACCTCGTCGGCCATGGATCTCCTCGGTTCCCTGGTGCTCGTGGGAGTCATATCGTTCTTCATCTGACGCGCGCGATTGTTCCCTATAAATAGAGGCAACGGTTACGGTGAAGCGGGTAAATAAATGATCAGCAGAGACGAAGTGCTTTCCAATCTGGGTCGCTACGACCAGAAAAAGGCCAGGATAGGGGTTCTCGCCTCCCACTCCGCCCTCGACACCTGCGACGGGGCCACCTCCGAGGGATTCAACACCCTTGCGGTGTGCCAGAAGGGCAGGGAGAAGACCTTCGACAGATATTTCAGGACCATAAGGGACGGCAGCGGGAATGCGGTCAGAGGAGTCGTGGACGACACCCTCATCCTCGACAAGTTCTCGGATGTCCTGCTCCCCCAGAACCAGCAGTACCTGATGGACACCAACACCCTGTGGGTGCCCAACAGGTCCTTCACATCCTACTGCAGCATCGACCAGGTGGAGAACGACTTCAAGGTCCCCATGGTCGGAAGCAGGAACCTCCTCAGATCCGAGGAGAGGGGCGGCCCCCAGGACTACTATTGGCTCCTGGAGAAGGCGAACCTCCCGTACCCCAAGAAGATCGAGAAGCCGGAGGACATCGACGGCCTCACCATCATCAAGGTCCACCACCACGTCAAGAAACTGGAGAGAGGATTCTTCACCGCCAAGGACTACGACCAGTACGTCGAGAAGTCCCAGGAACTGATAAGACAGGGCGTCCTCGACGAGGACTTCGAGAAGCACGCCAGGATGGAGCAGTACATCATCGGCCCCGTCTTCAACCTCGACTTCTTCTACGACCCCCTCGAGGAGAAGGGCGAGAGGGTGGAGCTCCTCGGCATCGACTGGAGGTTCGAGTCCTCCCTCGACGGCTATGTGAGGCTCCCCGCGAAACAGCAGGTGGAACTGGAACAGGACGGCATCATCCCCGAGTACACCGTGTGCGGACACAACTCCGCCACCCTCAGGGAATCCCTCCTCGACAAGGCGTTCGAGATGGCCGAGAAATACGTGAAGGCCACCCAGCAGTACTACAAGCCCGGCATCATCGGGCCGTTCTGCCTGCAGACCTGCGTCGACAAGGACCTGCACTTCTACATCTACGACGTCGCTCCCAGGATCGGAGGCGGAACCAACGTCCACATGTCCGTCGGACACCCGTACGGGAACACCCTGTGGAGGACCAACATGAGTACCGGAAGGAGGCTTTCCATGGAGGTCAGGAAAGCGATAGAGCAGGAGCGCCTGGAGGAGATCATAACATGATGTCCGGAAAGAAGATCCTCGCGATCGCACTGACCGCGGTCATGGCCCTTTCCTTCGCGGCCGCCGTCGCCGACGGATCGGACGCGAGCGGAATGGGAAAGGGGACTGCAGGGGAGTTCAAGGAAGGAAAAACCGGGACAGTCACGTTCGCCGTGACCAACACCGAGGCCAACGACATAGAGGCCGTCTTCAAGGTGTACATCGACGTGGCGTCCGCCGACATCACCGACAGCACCGTCCCCGACGAGACCGTGACCGAAACCCTCTCGGAAGGAACGAACACCGTGGAGATCAGCTTCTCGCTGGGTGCGGGCAGCCACACCGTGATCGTGAAGGCATCCTCCGAGGATACCGTGTTCGATGCGGGCGCGGACAGCTTCGAGCTGAAGATCAGCGTCGAGGAGTCCGTGTGGTCCAACGTCACCACGTATCTGGCACTTATAGCGGTCATCATCATCGTGGCCATCGGCGTGTTCTACTACATCCGCAACAAACCCAAATCCGCACCCACGACCACCTTCACGGAGCTCGAGGAGCAGAAGAAGGCGGAGAAGCCTGCGGAACCTGCGAAGAAGAGCACGGGTACCGAGAAGAGGAGATACGTGGAGCCTTCGGCGGAGAAGCCTGCGGAACCCGAGGAGAAGAAGGCCGCATCCTTCACCGAACTCGAACAGCAGAAGAAATCGGAGAAATCCGATTCCCCCAAAAAACTCAAGTACGTCTCTTCCAGAAGGAAGTGAACCCATTTACGCCCCCTCCCCGGAGGGGGCGGCACCTTTTGCTCCGCGCAGACCGAGGGAACGCTGCACCGGCAAGTGCCAGCGATGAATACGTCCGGCCGATCCGCGCCGCCGCATCTCATCCCCGAACCGCGCCGCCGACCGAAATTTATATTTACGGATGGGGCAGTGGACGGACTATGGCTGAGTCATTCAAAGTCCAGCTTCTCGAATCTATGTCTGCGCTGATCGTGTCCGCATTCGGACTGGTCGCCGCACTCGCATGGAACGAGGCCATCAAGCAGATGGTCGGTGCCGTGTTCGAGTCCTCCGAGGATCTCGTCGGTCTCACCATCTACGCTCTTCTCGTGACCATCATCGCGGTCGCCGCGACGATGCTCATCACCAGGGCTACCGATAAGGCCAAGCGTGCCATGAAAGGCGAGAACAAGGAAGAGTGAATCTCCGGACTCCCGTCCGCCCAAACCTTTTAACTTTTTTACAAATACGAATGTGCCAGATTCCGAAAAACAATATCAGAGTCTGAGCTTCGGATCCTTCAGGTCGATGAGCGCCACCATGCGCCTGTCCATGAAGAAACCTATCTTCTTGTGAAGCATGATCGACGGAGCGTTGTCCGGGGAGATCATGCTGTGGGCCACATCCGCACCCTGCGCCTGTCCGGCGCGGAGGGTCTCCCTCAGGAGCCTGTAGCCGATCTCGTTCCTCCTGACCAAGGGGTCGACCCCCATATTCTCAATCCAGACGAGATTGTCGCAATCCGCCACATGATGCAGCATCTGTGCGAAGATGAAACCGTATATCTCCCCGTCCTCCTCGGCGACGAAACTGAATCCGCTGTCGAGGTAGGGGCGGAAGTGCCGGGGGCTGCTGGCCCCCAGATTGTCCTTCCATTCCTGAGGGAGTCCGTCCCATTCGTTCTCTATGGTCTCCTTGAAATACTCCCTGATGCAAGAGATCTCCAGGTCCCGGACCTTCTTCAGATCCTTGAGCTTCATGGGACGGAATTCCACTCACATCGCCTCCGGCGCTCCCATTCCGAGACACCACAGGACGTTTCCGAGGACGTATTTGGTGCACTCGACCAGAGTAAGCCTCGCATTCCTGCTCTCCCCGGCCTGCAGGACCGGGACCTGGGCGTAGAACTGGTTGAAGGCGGCGGCCACCTCGTGGCCGTACGCGGGCATCATGTTGACCCTCTTGGTGGCATCAATGTCGGCCAGGACCGACTCGAACTTCGACAGTGCCTTGGCGAGCTTTATCTCATACTCGTCCGTCAGTTTGGATCCGTCGGTATCCCTCTCGAAGTCCCCGGCCTTCCTCAGGATGCTGCAGGAACGGGCGTAGACGTATTGGAGGTACGGACCGGAGTTCCCGTCGAAACTGAGGGCGTCCTCCCACTTGAACACGAGCTGCTTGTCCGAACCGACGCGGACGATGTTGTACCTCACCGCGCCGACGCCGATGTCCTTTGCGATGCGCATGACGTCCTCCTCGGACATGTCCTTGCACTTGCCGCCGTCCCTGATGGCCTTGAGGGCCCTGTCGGTGGCCTCGTCGATCAGGTCGTCGAGGTAGACCACGACACCCTTCCTGGTAGACATCCTCCCCTCGGGAAGGGATACGAACGCATAGAAGAGGGCTTCCGGCTTCCTTTCGAAGCCCATGATCTGCAGTGCGGAACAGAGCTGCTGGGACCCGAGTTTCTGATCCTCCCCGAGGACATCGATGACCCTGTCGGACCTGGAGAATTTGTCCAGATGGTAGGCGAGATCCCTGGTGGTGTAGAGGGTGGTCCCGTCGGAACGGGTGAACGTGAATTTGGTGTTCTTCCCGTGGATTCCGAAATCCTTCAGGTCCACGTAGGATGCCCCGTCCTCGGTCTTCCCGGAATAGGGGGTGTTCTGGAGTTTGGAGACTATCTCCCTGGCGGAACCGTCGGCTATGAACGCCGATTCCCAGGTGTATCTGTCGAGGGTGACGTTCATGGATGCGAGGGTCTCGTTGATCCCTCCGAGCATGGTCTCCGCCACCTTCTTGACATAGTCGATGACCTCCCTGTCCCCGGCCTCGAACCTCTCGAGCATGTCGGTGATCTGCGCCTCCATCTCGGGGACCTCGTGGATCTTCTTGGTGGCGACCCTGTAATTGTAGACGAGTCTGTGGTCCACCTTGTCGCGGTCGTCGGCCTTCTCGGTCTCCTCGATCTCCTTCTGCACCTCCTCGGGGGTGACGTTGGCGACTCCCCAGGACATCATGACGACCTGTTTCCCCACGTCGTTGACGTAGTACTCGGTGGTCACGTCGTGCCCGCGCATCCTGAGGCATCTGGCGAGGGTGTCTCCGATGATGGGGTTCCTGGCCCTTCCCACGTGCACCGGGCCGGTGGGATTAGTGGAGGTGTGCTCCACGTTGACCCTTATTCCGGTGGCGGGCGACTTCCCGAAGTTCTCCTTTGCGGCGCTGATCTCCTCCAGGACGTCGGTCACGACGGCCCTGGAGTCGGAAATGAAATTGAGGTATCCGTTCAGGGCGGACAGGGAGGCGATGAGCCCTCCCGGCGTCCCGATCCTCTTCGCAATCTCCTCCGCGATGGCCGCAGGGGGCATCCTGAGCGCCTTGGAGAAGGTAAAGCAGGGTATTGCGAGGTCCGCACTGTCGGGGACCTCCGTGACGATCTTCAGATCCGCAGGCGCACCCATTCCGGCCAGCGCCCCGGACACCGCCTGTACGCATTCCTTTACGAACTGTTCCTGTACTTTCATCTGGATCACTCGAATCTGTATCTCAGCAGCGCCGCTATGCCTCCGAACGCCCGGAGGAGCATCTCCCCTTCCTCGGAATCCCCGGAGATGAGCTGCATGTTCGAATTGTACGCCTCGGACATCTCGAAGAAATCGTCGACGAGATCCTCGCTGCTGAGAATCTTCGCGGCAGCTCCGCATTCCGGGCACTTGACATCGTTGTCGGGATCGTCCACGGTCATGTCGAAAGTGTGTCCTGCGGAGCACTGGCACTTCGCGCGGTACTTCTTCAGCTCGCTCGATATGAGGAACGTGTCGACCGCCCCGAGTTCGGCCGCGCGGCGGACCATGTCCTCTCCGTATGCGGAAAGTCCCCCGTCCGTCTTCCTGATCTCCCTGAAGAGTCTCTGCACCATCTCCTTCTCGGCGGTGATCTGCATATCCACTATCGCACCCTGGGCGGCGTCGACCAGTTCCTTCAGTCCGGACTCGTCCGTGTATCCCGTGTCGAAGAAGGGTTTGACGACCTTCTTCATGAGTTCGTGGTGCAGATAGTTGTTGTTGATGAAGAACTCCTTCGTCATACCCGGGCCGCCGACGAGGATGCCTTCCATATCCAGGATGTCGTCCAGGAAACAGGTGGTGCATGCGTCCGCGACCTTCTTGAAGAACTCGTGGGCCGCGATCTCGATCAGTCTCTCGAAACGGACCGAGGACTGACCTCCCTGGTGATGCTTGGACGGGACCAGCGAATCGAAGTGCTTCAGCACCTTGATCCTGGTTCCGGCCAGCATACCGATGGTGGCCTCCTTCCTGTCGATGACGATCAGTCCGTAGTACCTCTTGTCCACCAGCATGCTGTCCAGGGGTTCCGTGAAGAACGAGGAGTCGCATCTGTAGAGGAATGCCGTGATCGCCTCCGGAGGCTGGATGACATACTGGACCATCTTGGTCTGGTCGCCGGCGCGGGGGACCTCCCCGCAGAATATGACGGTACCGTTCTCCGGCACCTTGTTGAACGTCTTGAGACGGGCCGCGATGGACTCGATGGCCCCGGTGACGTTCTTCATGGTGGTCTTCGATTTGATGTTCGATGCCTGGGACTGTTCGTCCCTCAGGTAAGCCATTACATCGGAGATCAGCTTACCGTACGGAATGTACACCGAGATGAGCTCGGTGCCTTTTCCTCGATAGTTCTTGATCTCTTCCATGGCTTTCTTAAAGTCATAGCGTGCTCTGCTGACAGAATTGTCGTTTGCCATGTTGAAACCTCAACAATGATTTTATCCCAATCCCCCATCCCTATAAAAGTGTTAAGAATGCAGGAAGAAAAAGTCGTCATCTCCATAGGGGGTTCCATACTGGTTCCCGGGAACGGGGATGCTGCATACATCGGCAGACTGGCGGAGATGCTCGGCAGGGCATCGGAGAAGGTACACATCGCGGTAGTCTGCGGCGGCGGCAAGATAGCCAGATACTACACCGAGACCGGAAGGGACCTGGGCGGTTCCGAGGAACAGCTGGACATCATGGGCATCGATGCCACGAGGATCAACGCTAAACTGCTGGCACTCGCGCTGGGGGGCCTGTCCTCCATGGATGTGAAACCCACCGTGAAGGAAACCGCCGAAACGGCCGGAAAAGTAAAGATAGCCGTCATGGGCGGGACCGAACCCGGACACACCACCGATGCCGTGGCGACCATGCTCGCGGCGGAGATGGGCGCGGCACGCGTGGTGAACGCCACCTCCGTCGATGCCGTCTATTCGGAGGACCCGAGGAAGAACCCGGACGCGGAAAGATACAGCAGCATGACGATAGAGCAGCTGGGTCATATCGTCTATGCAGACCACGGTGCCGGAAAATCCAGCGTCTTCGATCCCCTCGGCGTACGCATCGCCGAAGAGAAGGGCATCGACATCGAGATAGTCGACGGAAGGAACCTGGAGGAACTGGAGAAAGCCATCCTCGGACAGCCGTTCTCCGGCACCCACATCAGTTCCCGCCGAGCGGTTCGAAACAGTCGCTCTTTATGACCTCGCAGCCGACCGATTCGGCCAGCGAGGTCAGCCTCGAGGCGTTGGAACCGTTCATGGATTTGCGGTGCAGGAATGCGATCTTCGTACCGGAGCATTCCGCCGCGTTCTTTATCATGACGGCCACCTCCTCGTCGGAACGGCCCTCGGTCTGATAATTCGGGACCATATGGCCGATATTTACCTTGCGCGAAAGCGCCAATTCGGTGAAGCGCGGCGCATAATGGCCGCCGCCGAGACCTATGACGGTGGGATAATCGTTGCTTTCCGGGACATCCCTCAGCACCGATGCCTGCAGCGCGGCCGCATCCATGTTCCCCCAATGGCGCTCGTCGCTTCCGATCTCCAGGAAGAATGCGGGCGTCTCCATATAGGGGCCGTGATGGGTCACCTCGAAACATACGTTGAAATCGGGATCCCTGCACCTGGCTTTTATGAGCCTGAGTGCATCGGACATCATCGACGGGTATGCCTTCACAAGGGTGTGCGGACGGCCGCCCAAATCGGCGCCGTTGTAATTCCCTATGGGATGGACCGTCAGGGCGGGCATACCGCTCGAGGATGCGTGTTCGGAAGGGAATATCACCACGTCGGGATCGAAACCGAAATTCCTCGCGGCCGCGTCGAGACCGTCGCGGTAGATGTGGAGATCCGGTATGGACATGACCAAATCGTCTCCGCATCTGCGGTAATCGGCATATCCGTCGGTTTCCGTATCCTCCCATCCAACACCCGACATATACTCATTCACTATATTAATTGAAGAGATATCTTCCCTGCAAAGGACGATCAGCCTTCTTACCACTGTCTCAGCATCCTGAAGTTCGAGATTCGGGAGACTACATGTAATACTATCCTTTTAAAAACTGACTGTCCCCTCTTTTAAGCATGAGGATTGGGAAATCCACAGATGTAACGGTGAAACAAAGGATTTTGCTTCACTTGGCCAGATTCCCGGGATATTTCCCCGGTGACGACTACACTATCCCCTTCGACCTGACTCAGGACGGAATCGCATCCGTCGTAGGGATCACGCGTGCACATGCGTCGATAGACCTGAAGAAGCTGTCGGAAACTGGATATGTGATCGGATGGCAGGCACATCTGAAGGGATCTCGCAGCAAGAGGTATGTCTACGCCCTGCAGCCGAAAGGGACAGCCGAAGCCGAATCCCTCAGAGAAGAGATCGAGAACGCCGGAATGACCGTGGATGCGCTCCTGGACATGAAACGCTGCGACCCCGAAGTGAAGTGGAGATCGCTCAGTGCGGAGGACAGGGAGACCTTCGGAAAGGCCTGCGTCCTCCGTATGCCCGTACCCAGACACGATCTTCCGTCGACCCGCACGGGCGTCATCCCGGCCGATTACAACGGAAATATACAGATCGCACGGGAGACCGCCGACATGTATCTGTCCAAGGCCGGGGAGAACAGTCTGCGCAGCTGGCACTGCTGGGCTGCCGACTATTGGCTGGACAGGAAGAACCGCACGGAAAGGCTGTTCCACCTGATCAGCGCCGGAAGGAACCTGGAGGCCAACTGGCTTGCGGTGCGCATGAAGGCTGAAGTACTGTTCACCCCCAGCGAGGATCTCCTGAAAACTCTCACGATGATCGTGCCGGAGAGCGGTTTGGAGAAGAACATCGCATGGCTTTGCGCACAGGCCGCCATTGGGTGCAGGAATATGCAGAAAGCGAGGGAGATGGCTGAAAAACTCAGGGAACTGGATTCCCCGGAGTACTTGACCGTGATATCCCAGATCTATCTGATGACAGGCAATTACAGAGAATCCAGGAGATTTGCAGAGAACGCATTCAACGCCGCAGGCGGGGTACTCCCCGCCGTCGTCCTCGCCGAATCCCTGCTGCACATAGGCGACATCGACCGCGCCGAGGAATACGCCATTATGGCAGGGAAGGAGACCTTGCGCATACTGGACGGCGCCTGGATCGACGAGATCCTCAGAATACGCGCACGCATAGCATATGCCAAAGGAAACACGAAGGAATGCCTGAGTCTCCTCCGGGACGCATGGGCGGCCGCACCGGACTGCCGCAGGACGGCGATAAACACCATCACTGCGGACATCCGGTCCGGAAGGGCGGTACAATTCTGATCAGAAGACCGTGTTCTTCCTGAGAGAATCGATATCGGAGATGTACAGATCCCTGATGTCCTTGATGTTCCACTTGAGCATCGCGAGCCTCTCGAATCCGAATCCCCATGCCAGGACGGGACAGTCGACTCCGAACGGCGCGAGGACCTCCGGTCTGAATATCCCTGCACCCCCGAGCTCCAGCCACTTGCCGTTGAAGAAGACCTCCAGTTCCAGCGACGGCTCGGTATACGGGAAGTAGCTGGGTCTTACGTGAATCTTGTCGAATCCCATTCTGGCATAGAACTCCCTGATGAGGGAGATGAGCATGTCGAGATTCGCGTTCTTATCGATGACGATGCCCTCGATCTGACTGAATTCCGGAAGATGGGTGGCATCGATGGACTCCTTCCTGAAGATCCTCGAGATGGAGAACGCCTTCTGCGGGGCGTCGGGATGGGCCGCGATGTACCTGATGCTGCTGACGGTGCTGTGGGTCCTCAGAAGGGCCTGGGAGGCCTTCTCCTCGGACCAAACGCCGCCCCATCCGGCGGATCCCGTGTCCCCTCCGTTCTCGTGGATGGCCTTTATCTTCTCCACGAGTTCCCTGTCCTCCAGATCCAGATGGTCGGGGTGTTCCAGGAAGAATGTGTCCTGCATATCCCTGGCAGGGTGGTCCTGGGGGATGAAGAGTGCATCCATGTTCCAGAATGCGGGCTGCACGTACTCGGAGGACATCTCCGTGAACCCCATGTCGGTGAACAGCGCCCTGACCTCGTTGCCGAGACGGGTGAGGGGATTCTTCTTGGCCGCGTACGAAGCGGGGGCGAAGGTCCTAACATCGTACTTCCTGTACTCCACGTCCTTCCATTTCCCGGACTGTATCAGTTCATCGGTGACATCTGTCACCTCTTCCTTCAGGACTATGCCGGAGCGCGCCGCCTCGGTACCGGCCGCGGTGAGCGATACCATCCTCTCGGTCTCGGTGACCTCCTTGATCATGCCCTTGCGGCCTTTGAGGTCCTTGATGACCTTGGGATCCGCATCCTTCTCCGCGACGGGGCCCCCGAGCATGGCGTCTATCAGGAGCTCATCGGGCATCCTGGCGGACAGTGCGTTCCTTCCCGCATCCGTGAGAACCAGGAAGTTGACGCCGTCACGGTCCTCCATGGATGCGAGTTTCTTCCTCATGAGCCATCCGACGGCGATCTTGTCCTCGCCCGGAATGGCATGTGCCAGATCCGGAATGGACAGCCTTCCGCCGGCCGCATCGACCGCCTGCAGCGCATGCCTCTCGGGGAGGCCTTTCGCAGACTCCTCCGGATCCGTCAGCGCAAAGAACCTCTCGCTGCTCTCCTTTATCTCCGCGAGGCCTTTGGATGCGAGCCACGAAGCCGAACCCATGATCTCCACTTCGAGGGAGAAATCCCCGCGGGAGATCAGATCGGCGGGGCTTCCGCTCCCGCCTGCGGCATCAAGTGCCAGAAGGAGTTTTTTCTCGTTGTAGCTGAGGCCGTCGAGCACCTCTTTCATATCCATCATAATCACCATTTGAATCCGTCGAATGCCATCTTCTGGACTATCTCCCTGGCCTCCTCCCTCTTGGCCTGATGGGCCTCGAGGAATACGTTGATCTTGGAGGTGAGGGCCACCTTGCATTCGCCGCACAGGATCTCCCCGTTCCTGCACTTCTCCGCCATCTCGGCGAGTTTGGCATCGTCGTGTTCGAAGAGATAGTAATTGTATTTGAAAACCGCACAGACGTCCGGGTTTCCGCCCTTCTCCCTCTGTTCCTCCACACTGACACATCCGCCGGTGAAGGCCCTTCCGACCTTCTTCTTCACCTGCTTGGGGGTGTCGGTGGAATATATGGTGGCCATCTCGTCGGAAGATGACATTTTGTCCCCTCCGCTGAGTCCGGGACACATCTTGCAGTAGAGCATGGAGGGCTTGGGGTACCCGAGGGCATTGGCGACATCCCTGGTCACTCTGAAATGGGGATCCTGGTCTATCCCGCAGGGGATCAGCACGGGCGTGGGCTTCCCCTCGATCTCCGAAGGCAGGAACGCAGGGGCCGATTCCAGCGTTGTGAAGAATATCCTGCCGATGTTGGTGGAACCTTCGAAACCGAACACATCCTTGGCCGTGCTGAACGTGACCTTCTTCGCCACACGCAGTGCCAGAGGGTACAGTCTGTCGATATTCTCTGTGTCCACGATGATCTTGGTATTGTCCGGATCGAAACCCAGAGCGGCGAAATCCAATGCATTCTCGTACGCCATATTGCGGGTGTCGTGGAGCGTGAGGTCCTTGAAGAGGAACTTCTCGTCGTCGGTCATCTGGAACAGCATCTTGACCTTGAACGTATCCTGGATCCACTTGTTGAACATCCACGGCATCATATGACCCAGATGCGTGTTTCCGGAAGGTCCCCTCCCCGTATAGAGGTAGAATCTGTTGCCCTTGTCGTACTCTCCGAGGAGCCAGCCGAGGTCGCGGTGCGAATAGAATATTCCGCGTCTGAGCATGAAGTGCGGTTCGCCGTACTTGGCGAGCCTCTCCTCCATCGCCGTGTCGATGGGGTTGGTCCCGAATCTCTTCATCAGAACCTCGTAATCGATGTCTCCGGACACCTCCCAGGGGGTGACCTTAAAATCCTCGGCCATTGGAACTCCATATATCCGTTGTAAATTAAAGTTGTTATAAAGAGGTGTATCGGACCTCCGGCCGGCTATGCGAATGCCTAATTACCCGTTACGGCATTATCCGCGGTATGTGGAACATACTCGGAGGGGAAGCCCTGTACCTGGACATCCCCGAAGTATTCAAAAAGAACCTTCTGGCACATGCAGCCGACGATGAGAAGGGGAAGAAATTCAGGGAGTTCATGGATAAGACCGAGACCGAGTTCCTGCTCAACGGACAGACTGAGGAGAACTGTTTCATCCTCAGGGTGCCCGACGAACTGACCCCGGAGGACATCCAGCTTATGGCGGACGTCATTCTCGACACCCTCAAATCGTTCGAAGGTCCCGCGGTAACCGTGGACGGAACTGAACAGAAGTACAAGATCGTGATAAGCAACAACAGGGAGCCCGAGATCGTCGGACTCCGCAAGACCCCCGGGATGTCGTCCATGGAGGTCTTCAAACCCATAATCTACGGATGGGATGCACCCGGAAGGGCCAACCCGTCCATGTCCCGCTTCTACAGCGAATGAGGATCCGATACGGGGGCCTTCGGCCCCCGCCGGAAATATCAATCCTTCGATTTTATCTCCAGATCGCCCAGATCCGACTCGTCCCTCACGGGGGTCGCGGGGTATTCCATCTCTTCCTCGGCGTTCTTGTCCCCTCCGAGACTGGTGAGGAGAGGGACAGGCATGAATATCGTCCACCTGCTTCCTATGTCGGACACGACGTGCGCCTCCATCAGATAGAAGTATACTACCGAAGTGAGCAGCGTCACCAGGAAGATCGTACCGGCGGACAGGGCTATGAATTTCAGGACGATCATCACGTCGTCGCCGTTCCCGATCTTGTAGAACACATAGAGGAAAACGGCCAGGACGGGTACGGCCATTCTCTGGATGGTCGCCACGACGCCGTTGTACAGCTTGAAATCGCGGTAATTGGTCCCTATCCTCGCATTCATCGACTTGAACACCGAGAACGGCAGGATTATGATGGGGATGTACAGCATCACCGTGTAGACGGACAGCGAGGCCTTCGTGAGGTCGAGGGCCGACAGCGCGGGCTGCATCGAGAAATAGATCCATACGAAAAGACCCACGGCCATGGACAGGAGGACGGAACTGAACATATCCTTCCAGGGGAACCTCTTGCCGACCTGGGCGAAATCGACTTCCATATTCCTGGTATCGAGGTCCGGAGGGACGTTGAACAGGAAAGCCGTCGCACGGTCCATGAGCCCGAGTTTGCGTTTCACGTTGAGATATCTCACCGTGTGGAGAATCCTATAGAAAATCAGCCTCTGGATGATGCTGACGATGAGCGCCACGCCGATGGATCCCAGGAATATCTCCGCCAGGAACAATATGGTGGAGGAGTCCACACCCAGCAGCCAGAGGGCCGCGACCAGTACGGCTACGATCACTATCGGGATGATTGATTTCCTCTGTATGAAATACAGGATGCTGGCCACTATGAATGGCGCCGCCAGTGTCTGGATGGCGACATAGGTGTCGAAATCCTTCGCCGAGACGAGATAATACAGGGCCGCGATGCTGGCAACCAGCGAAAGCAGCCATACTGCGAACACCGTCCTGTCGAACGGACGCATGACCGAAATTCCCGCAGGCAGCTCATCCGTCCAGAAGCTGTGCCTGCCGCCGTTCTCAATGTGTATCATTTACTGTCCGCCCATACCTTAACAGAGACCGTGGCCTTGTCTCCGGGATAAAGACCCAGTATAAGCCCCATGGTCTTGTTCTTCGCTGTGGGGAACGGTCCCAGGACCGCGTCCGTCACCTCATCCGCATGCCCTGCAAGCGAACCGTCCTCATTGGCGATGACGGCCGATACCGGGGCATCTGATACGACATGTGCACGAACCACGCGGTTCTTGGATACGTCGAACGAATACGTCACGACATTCCTGTAGCCCGTACCCGTCTCGTTGGTCGGATCGACCTCGCCGATACGGACGGCATCAAGTGTCAGCAGTACCTCGTTCTTCGAAAATATTCCCATCGGGCTTGCATACACTTCGCACTAAAAAGGTTTATTGCGGTCCCGGAAGACCTTCGATATCGGTGGAGTATTTCCACATTCTGGGATAGTGTCCCGGCTCCATCAGAACGCGGGTGACCTCCACCGCAGTCCCGGAATCCGCGGCCATTATCTTGTCCGAGGAAAGTTTCATCCTGCCGAGGGCTATCAGCTCACCTCTGGCGGTCATCAGTGCCGCCAAAGCGTTCTTCCTGATGTCGCGGTCGAGCATATGTATGCCTTTGACGCTCAGGTCGGCCCCGTGACATACGGCGTCCACGGCCGTGGCCTTGACGATGACCTTGGGCAGAGGGTCCACAAGGCATTCCATCGGCTTTATGAGGCTTCTGAGCCACTCCCCGTGCCCGTCCTGCTGCCAGAATACGTATGCATCGGTCAGGTCCTGCAGCGTGGCCGCATTCCGCTCGGACATCTTCCCGGATCTGCTCCTCCTGAGCTCCGTCATGGACGCACCGCACAGGAGCATTTCCCCGATATCTATGCAGAGGGTCCTGACATATGTGCCGGCGTCGCAGGATATGCGGAAAAGGACATCCCTGCCGTCGATATCCAGTATCTCCAGTTCTTTGATCGTCCTTATCCGGACCTGCCTCTTCACCGCGGATCTGACAGGCGGAAGCTGATAGATCTTCCCGCAGAACCTGTCCATGACTTCCCTTATCTTCTTCTCGGAACGGTCGGCATGGAGTCTCATGAGGCAGATGTATTCCTTATCGGAAGACAGGACGATGTCGGTGAGACGCACCGCCTTCCCGACGCATATCGGAAGAACCCCGCTCACGTACGGATCCAAGGTACCGCCGTGCCCCACTTTATCCGTATGGAGGGCGCCCTTGACCCAGGCGGTCGCCTGATGCGACGTGGGACCCGAAGGTTTGTCCAGCGCGATGACCCCTGCCTGCAGGAGCTCTCCGAGAGTACGGTCGGACGGACGCTTGCCCCATCTGTCGGGTATCGCCTTGGGGTCCTTCACCAGCATATTTCGGGCGCGGACCGCCAGGAGTATCTTTTCCAGGACCTCGTCGGGGTTCAGATCATCCGTGTTGATGATCAGGTCGTAGACGCTTCTGTCCTCGATGTCTATGTCATAGTACATCTTGTAGCGTTTGGCCTCGGATTTCTGACGGTCCTCCGTCTCCCTGACGGCGACTTCGAGGTCCTTGCCTTCGCGGCCGCCGATCCTCGTCATCCTGACCTCGGGACTCGCATCGAGATACACGCGCAGAGCGGGGATGTCATTCCTCGTGAGCATGTATGCGGAAAGACGCGATTCTAAAATGATGTCAGGATTTCCGCGGGCGATCTCGACAATCTTCGCATCGATCCCCGCATCTATGGAAGGGTCCTTCTCCGCAAGAGCGCCGAGCTCTTTGAGAGAAATACCCTTCTCTGCGGCAAGCTCCCTGAACACCTGTCCGAAGACGACGGCCCGAAGGCCGAGGGCCTCGGAGAGTTTGCCGCAGACAGTGGTCTTCCCGGAACCGGGAGGACCACTGATGGTTATTCTCAT
>CAZHJV010000031.1:0-17540 GCA_964533525.1 uncultured Methanomassiliicoccales archaeon
GGATCGACATCCTTCTCACTTCCAAGATCCCCGAAAACCCGAACATCATCGTCGAACTGAAGAGGACCGACAGCGAAAAGGAACTAGATCCCGCCCTCGATGCGGCGATGTGCCAGATGCACGAAAAGAAGTATTATCTCGGTATGTCCGGCAAGGTGATCCTCACCGCCATGGCGTTCTGGGGGAAGATCCCGAAGGTCCGTACCGAAACAATATCTGTCTGACGTGTCCCGTCTCATTCGGAATCCAGATTGGACATATGCTTCCCGTAGTAGTCCTCGATCCGTCTCTGACGGAAATAATCGGTGAAGACGTCCGAATTCCTGACCCACATCCTCTTGGGGATATCCATGATCGTGCATACATGGTCCAGCGCCGCATCCAGGGTATCGAAGTGCAGCGGATCGTGCCTCAGAGCCTCTCTCACGTTCTCGCGGACATTCCATACCCCCACGGGCATCACATATCCGGGATGAGCCTCCCTGCAGATGACCGCTCCCGCGGTCCTCCCTTCCTTCTCGAGAAGTTCGTTCACGGCCATCCTCGAAGCGTAGTAGCAGCCCCCGATGTGGGCATATTCCCAGCGGCTCTCGAAGAACTCACTGTCATGGATGATCTCAATCTTCCGGCCCGTCCTGTCGGCCGCATCCCCGGGCGATGCGGCGGCCGTCACGGGATTCCACGCGGTTTCCGGATACCATGCCTCGATCAGCTCAAACCTCCACGACGTAGGCATCATCACGATGCACCAGCGGTTATCCAGCTGTTCCCATACATAGACCCTGAAATCGTCGATGATCGGATAGAAACGGGTCCTTTTGAGAAAATCCTTCCCGATTATGTCGTCGACGGCGGTGATGCTCCATCTCGTAGGTACGAAGCGGCGGTTCTTTTCGATCCCCATGGTGCCGACGGAGAACGCCTTCTGTATCTCCGATATCAGGGTGCCGCCGTTGTATGCGTTCAGGACCGCCCCCGTCGCGGTGAGATCCGTATCATAAAAATTCCTCTCGAGGTTGCGTTCCCATTTCCCGTTGGATTTACGGAAGGAATCCATCCTTGCGGAAGGTCCGAAAGGCTGTACTTCGTCATCGAGGACTATCCTTCCGCGGGGTTTCTCCCTGAAACCCGCCTCGACGTCCACAGGCCTCTCGGTGAGTGCCAGTTCCTGGATGTCGTCGGCTATCCTTCCCGCTTTGCGGAAATCCTTCGCATCGATCCTGTACTTCCCCCTGACGAGACGGTACCTCATATCGGTGACCTCGCCGATGGATTTGCCCATCCATCTCTCCGGAGTATCCATGACGGATGTGTCGCCGAACTCTCCGGGAATGAGGGGGCCGATATCCACCTTGGGATACCCGTACCTGCCCACGAAGACGGCCGGAGGGCTGCTCCCGGCGAGATCCTTCATGTCCGTGAGAGGTCTGGACTTCTGACGGGAGTAGAACTTGATCATAAGAGGGCATGACTTCTTTCCGCACAGGAGGTGGGCGCCTTTGCATATGACGCATAGTCCGGAAGCGGACCCGCCGTCCTCCTTCCGCATCTCCTCGAAGAACGCCGTCCCCATACGGTACCGTAGACCGAACGGCGATAAATACAGTGAGTCGGAAAAATTAAGCGCGGGCCGACCTGGAGTTAACCAAGTGCAAGGGGATCGGCCCGCACTATAGTATCCGTGAAAACCGTTTGAGTATAATAAATAATCCCAAAACATGTTGTTTTCAGAGAAAAAGCAAAGAAAAATACTGCAGAAAATAGAGATTTATTTAAATAATATACTCGATAAAAACAATCTACCACATGGCTGGTATATTCTGCCGAAAAGTTGGATAATCCATCCAAAATCCCTTCTCCCGGACCGCCGGGAAACGGCGGAAGGGCATCGGGAAACAATGTCCCAGATGTCCGGATCCGTCATTGCGCACGGTCGATCCGCAGCTTCCTGCCGTAAATGTTGGAGAACTCGTCCTTGATGCTCTTGAGCTTCCACATCTGCATGCTGATGTCCTTGGAGGACCCGAGCGTCAGACGGACCGCGCCTGCAGACAGTTCGACATCGAGACTTTCCACGGCCGCATCCCTGCCGCGGTCCATGATGTCCGCCATCTTCAGGATGAGGGCGCACCGCCTCACGCAGATTATCTCGTTCCCGTCCAATTCCGCGAAATACTTCGACGACGGACCCGGCACCGAATTGTGGTGGAAACGGGCCATCAGGGCCATGGCCTGCAGTTCGTCGTCGTCGAATCCCGCGAGATACGAGTTCCTGATGATGGTATAGGAATGGATGTTGTGCTTCTCGTAACTGATGAACTCCCCCACGTCGTGGATCTCGGCGGCGTATCCGAGGAGTTCCCTCCACCTCGGATCCGAGGCGGGGATTATGCCTTTGCAGGACAGCGCATCGTAAAGTGCCAGCGCGTATTTTCTGACGGCGTCGGAATGCTTGCGGTCGCACCCGCAGCGGGCCGCCAGAGTGCGCACAGAGGAACCGCGTATGTCGAAATCCTGCTGTCCTCCGTGCTCCAGGAGATAATCGGTCCTCATGCCTTCGCGGAGACCGTTCCTGCTGATCTCGAGTCTCTCGATACCCAGCAGATACATCATCTCCTCGAGGACCGCACCGCCCCCGATTATGATGTCGGCGCGGCTCGGACTCATCTTAGGGAATTTCAGCCTCTCCTCCACATCGCATGAACAGATCTCCTTCATCAGGGATCTGAGTTCCGTCAGCAGCATGTACGACGGGTCCCCGTCCCCCCTCCTGGCGGCGCACATCTCCGCCAGCGCCACCGCGGTGCCGGAGGAACCGACCGCACGTTCGAATCCGAGTTCGCGGACTTTTCCGACGCTCCTGTAGGATGCCGTGTCGACCATCCTGCGGAGGACGTCGTACTGCCTGAACGTGACCTTTCCTTTCTGATCCACTCCGGACCCGTATGCGAGACGTATCGCACCGAGACTGAGACTGTCCAGGTAGAGGTCTTCCTTCCCGTCGGCCACGGCGATCTCCGTGCTGCCGCCGCCCACGTCTATGCAGAGGGTCCTCACGGGAGCGTCGGGACCGAGGACTCCGAGGCGCACGAGCCTCGCCTCCTCCATCCCGGGGATGATGCGCATATCGACGCCGCATTCCCTGACCGCCTGCACGAGATCCATGCGGTTCGACGCCTCCCTCGCGGCGGCGGTGGCCATCGCGACGACCTGCTCCGCACCGAATCCGCGGGCTATCTCCGCGAACTTCGATATCACCAGAACTGCTTTGGAGACCGTCTCCGCGTCGATGGAACCGTGTTCGTAGAGACTCTGACCTATGCGCACCGACTCCTTGTCCGAGTAGACGGAGGTTCCGAGGGAACCCTCGTAGAAACGGACCACGAGCATATGGACCGAATTGGTCCCGACATCGATGAATCCGACCGTCTTATCCATGCCATACGCCTTTGTTGTCCAGGAACCACTCCTGGGCTCTGATCTTCCTGTCCTTCCCTCCGCACCTGCGGCGCACGTACGTGCCGTCGTTCCGGAGTTCGCGGGATTTGACGTTGTCGTCGAGCGTGGTCTTCAGGATCGTGTCCCTTATGAGGATCATCATCTCCTTGTCGAGGACGGGGAACAGGATCTCGACCCTCGCCAGGAGATTCCTGGGCATCATGTCGGAGGAACCCATGTACATCTTCGGGTCCCCTCCGTTGAGGAAGTAGTAGATCCTCTCGTGTTCCAGGAAGCGGTCCACGATGCTCGTGACCGTGATGTTGTCCGATATCCCCTTCACGCCGGGCCTGAGACAGCAGAGACCCCTGATGCTGAGGTCGATCTTCACCCCCGCCATGCTCGCCCGGTACAGTTCCGCGATGATGTCGCTGTCGATGAGACCGTTGGCCTTCATGGCGATGTACGCCTTCCCGCCGTTCCTCTTGATCTCGGCCTCGTTGCGGATCATCTCTATGAGGGAGCTCTTGAGGGTGAGGGGCGCCACCAGCAGGTGCCTGTATTTCCTGGGTCCGAAATACCCCGTGAGGGCATTGAACAGTTCCCCGACATCCTCCCCGATCTCCTGGTTCGCGGTGAGGAACGAGATATCCGCATACTGCTTCGCGGTGTTGGCGTTGTAGTTGCCGGAGGACATGTGGGTGTATCTCACCAGGTGGTCCTTCTCCAGCCTCACCACCTGCAGGAGCTTCGAATGGACCTTGAGGTTCACGGGACCGTAGACCACGTGGACGCCGATCTTCTCCAGTTCCTTCGCGAGGGCGATGTTGTTGACCTCGTCGAACTTCGCACGCAGTTCCATGAGGACGGACACGGCCTTGCCCTTCTCCTTCGCCCTCATCAGCTGTCTGATGATCTCGGAATTCTTCCCGAGCCTGTAGAGGCAGATTTTGATGGATTGGACGCTGGGGTCGTCGGCCGATTCCCTGAGGAAGCGGATGACGGTGTCGAAGGTCTCGTACGGGTGGAAGAGGATCCAGTCCTTCTGGCGGATCGCCTCGAACATGCTGACGGCCTCGGAGATCTCCTGGGGCACCGACGGGACGAAGGATTTGTATTTGAGGGAGGGGAGGTTGAGACCGTACAGCTCCCACAGGTCCGTGAGCATCATACCCTTGTCGGATGCGCGGGTCACCTGCTGGTCCCTCAGCTTGAGGTTCTTCGCGAATATCGCGGCGAGGTCGGAGGGCATGGAGTCCTCCACGACCATCCTCACCGGGAAACCGAGGTCCCTGGAGTCGAGGGCGGTCTCCACGGCGGACATGAGGTCCACGGCTTCGTCGATGGTCACCTTCACGTCCGCGTTCCTGGTGATCCTGAACTTGTAGCACCCCAGGACCTCGAGTCCGGGGAAGAGGGCGCCGATGTTGTCCTTGAGGATGTTCTCCAGCAGGACGAACTGCTTCATCTGGCCCTCGGAAGGCACCTTGACGAACCTCGGGAGGATCCCGACGGGGACCTTCACACGCGCATAGAGGATCTCCCCGTCCTCGCGGCGCAGCTTCACGGCCACGTTCAGGGAGTTGTTGGAGATGAACGGGAACGGATGGGAGATGTCCAGGGCCAGAGGGGTCAGGAGCGGGTGGAGCCTCTCCATGTAGTAATCATCCACCCACATCTTCTGCTTCGGATCGAGGGCGGACACCGAGAGGATCCCTATGCCGTTGGCGGCCAGAGGCTCCTCCAGGTGGGCCCAGCAGTCCTCGTATCCGTCGACGAGCTCGTTCACCTTCGCATTGAGGACCTTTATGAGCTCCCCCTCGTCGTCGTAGGCATCGGGACCGATGTTCACGAGACGGTCCACCTCCGCGCCCAGGAGCCCGGGCATGCGGATCATGAAGAACTCGTCCATGTTCCCGTAGCAGATGGCCAGGAACTTCACCCTTTCCAGTACGGGGACGGACGGATCCATGGCCTCCTCGAGGCAGCGCTTGTTGAAACCCAGCCACGAGATTTCCCTGTTTATGTAGAGAGAGCGGTCGTAGAGGTCGACCTCCTTCGGTTTGGCCGTCATACGTTTTCCTCAGGATCTTCTGATGTCGACGGACCTCGCGTGGGCCTCGAGACCCTCCACGCGGGCGAGGGTGTCGATCGTCGGGGCGAGGGTCTCGAGACCGTCCTTCGTCAGGATCTGCACGGTGGAGGTCTTCCTGAACATGGAGACCGTAAGTCCGGAGCACATGGAGGCGTATCCGGACGTCGGGAGCACGTGGTTGGTGCCCGATGCGTAGTCGCCGGCGGCTATGGGGGTGTAGGGTCCCACGAAGATGGATCCCGCATTCCTTATCCTGGAAAGGACGTCCATGGAGTCCCTCACCTGTATGCAGAGGTGCTCGGGGGCGACCCCGTTCATGACCTCGGCGGCGAGTTCCATGTCCTTCGCGACGATGTACCCGGAGTTCTTCATGGACTGCGCGATGATGTCCCTCCTGGGCATATCCTTCAGCTGCTCCATCATGCAATCCCACACCTTGTCGGGGAGGGACGGGTCGTCGGTGACGAGGACGAAGGCGGAGGACGGACCGTGCTCTCCCTGGGCCAGGAGGTCCGCGGCGACGTATTCGGGCACAGCGGACGAATCTGCGAGGACGGCGGCCTCGGAGGGGCCGGCGGGGAAGTCGATGCCGACGATGTCCTGCAGGAGGATCTTCGCCTCGGTGACGAACATGTTGCCGGGCCCGACGATCTTCTGGACTTTCTCGATGCTCTCGGTACCGAGCGCCATGGCGGCGATGGCCTGCGCGCCGCCGACCCTGTAGATCTCGTCACATCCGGCGATATCGAGGGCGACGAGGACGGCGGGATTGGTCTTCCCGGGGGTGCAGCAGATGACCTCGTCCACTCCCGCGGTCTTCGCGGCGACGACGGTCATGAGGGCGGTGCTGGGATAGGCGGCGAGCCCTCCGGGTATGTAGCACCCGACCCTGCTGAGGGGTACGCTCTTGACGCCCAGCGTTATCCCGGGCTCCACCTCGGTCGTCCACATGTCGGGCGGAAGCTGCATCCTGTGGAACCTCTGGATGTTGAAGGCGGCGTTCTCGAGTTCGTCGACGACTTCCTGGTCGACCTTCTCGTATGCGGCCTCGATCTCCTCGCGGGACACCTCGAGTTTTTTGAGGTCGACCTTGTCGAACTTCTTGGTCAGCTCGAAGAGGGCTTTGTCCCCGTCCTTCCTGACCTGCTCGATGATGGCCTCGACGGCCTCCTTGACCGAATCGGTTTCGGACTTCCTGTTCTCGATCCAGTATTCCTCGTCGATCTCCTTCCACTTCTCAGGTTCGGCGAATTCCGAGCTGCCTGCCTCTTTTGCCATAATCCCGCCTATGTCCCCCTTATTAAAATAGTATTCGCGCGCACGGACGCGGGCGTACGGGGTCCGGGGATGTATGGGAAAGACGATGTTCCAGACATCGGAAAACGGGCTTCCGCGTCCGCCGGGGGAAAAACATCGTTTTCCCGTATCTGGCACATCGCGGATGAGTATGTACGGGAAATCTCTTCCCGTCCGGACAAAAGATATTATTACGTCCTGCCAATCAGAGAGCGAATGAAGGTCATAATAGTCGGGGCCGGAAACGTCGGAATGGCGTCCGCCGAGGCCGCGTCCCGCAACAACGACGTCCTCATGATCGACAGCGATCCGGCAAGGACGGAGGCCGCCAAGAACACGCTCCCCGTGTCGGTCCTCAGGGAGGACGGCAGCAATCCGAAGGTCCTCAGGGAGGCCATCGAACGTACGGAGGCGGATATCATCTTCAGTTCGGTCCCGGACGACGCCATCAACATCTTCATATGCGTCGCCGCGAAGAACATAAAACCGACCATCCGCACCATCGCGTGCATAAGGAACCCCGATTACATGGTCGAGGATCTGAAGGACGTCGACCTCCTGATCTCCCCGGAAAGCATCACCGCCGAGAAAATCATCATGATGACGACCCTGGAGAACGCCGTCACGTTCGACAGACTCAGCATCGACGGCATGTGCATCGTGACATTCCGCATAGAGAACGGCCAGAAGGTAGTCGGGAAGACGGTCATGGAGATGGATGTCCCCAAAGGATGCTCCGTCGTCGCAGTCTACAGAGGGACCGAGACGCTGCTCGACACCGCCACCGCCGAACTCCGCAGCGGCGACAGGCTCTGCGTCATGGGGACCTACGGCGGCATCAGGGAATTCAACGATGCCATCGGCGTGAGGAAGAATGCGAGGGAGGTCGTCATCCTCGGGGCCGGACAGAGCGGCATCGAGATCGGGAAGACCCTCTGCGCCGACCGCGGGAAATACTTCGTGAAGATCATCGACGATGACCTTGCGAGATGCAGGGAGGCGTCGAAGGTCCTCAGGGAGGCCATCGTCGTCAACGGACCCGTCGTGGACCCCGTTTTCCTCCGTTCCGAGAACGTGGACAGGGCCGATGTCGTCATATCCGTATCCCCCGCCGACGAACGCAACCTCCTGGCATGCATGACCGCCCTCAGATTCGGCATCAGGAAGATCATATCCCGCTACTCCATGGAGGAGTACGACGAGATCTTCAAGTACGCCGGCATCGAATCCGTCGTGGGATACCACCGCGTCATCGTCAACGAGATCTCCCGCAGGATGGTCATCTCCATCGACGGCTCGTCCGCGGGATTCATCAGGATGGACCGCCCCGGCGACTGCCTCTTCGGAGTCGACATAAAACGCGGCATACCCGTCTGCGGGATGATGCTCGGGAACATACGCTTCCCCGAGGGCGTGCGCGTGGCCGCCGTCATCAGGGACGGGGATCTGTTCTACCCTTCCCTCACCTCGCAGTTTGCGGAAGGCGACCGCGTCCTCATCTACGCCCACGAGGCGGACCCCGTGAAACTGTCCGCCCTCCTCGGAAACCAGATACCGGAGCTGTGAAGATGCTTTTCCCCGCCCTCAGAAGAAGGATCGAACACCTCGAGAGGTGGGAAAGCGGGACCGTGAAGGTCCTCGGAATAGTCGAGATACTCATCGCCGCCATGCTCCTGTCGGTGGCGGTGTACGCCGCGGCCGTCGGCGACGACTCCTATGTATTCGCGCTCCCGGCGCCGTTCGTCCTTCTGCTGGGACTGTTCCAGTATCTGTTCTTCTCCAACCGCAGGCCCATGGCTCCATCCCTCGGGATCCTCCTGACGGTGGAGACGTGGATGATCTCCTTCGCGATCCTGTCGGTGCCGTTCCTCCTCTCGGGATTCACGGTCGCGGACTCCCTGTTCGAGGCGGTGAGCGCATTCACCACCACCGGGGCCACAATCCTGGCGGATGTGAATTCGGTGGACGGCAGCCTCCTCGTCTGGAGGGCCGTGATGCAGTGGGCCGGAGGTATAACCGTCGTCATCATCTTCACGGTCCTCCTGCCGATGCTCGGTATGAGGGGTGCGGGATTCGGTTCCAACGAGTTCTCCGGCGCGGACTCCAGCGGATACACCGTGAAAATCTCCAACGCAGCATTCAACTTCCTGAGGATCTACGTACTCATGACCGCGGCGGAGATCGTCATCCTGACGGTCCTCGGCGTCGTACCGTTCGAATCGTTCTGCATAGCGCTGTCCAACATCCCCACCGGAGGACTTCTGCCCACCAACGACAGCATGGCGGGGTACGGCACCCCGGTGCAGTTCGTCACCCTGGTGTTCATGTTCCTCGGGGCCACGAACTACTATCTCCTCTTCCGCACGTTCTTCACCAAGGACCGCAGGGCGCTGAGGAAAAGTTCCGAATTCAGATGGATGGTCAAGTGGTTCGCCGTCTGCACCCTGGTGGTCGCCGCGGTCATCGTGGCCAGCGACGAGACCCCCTACGGCATCGACGGCCTGAGGGAGGTCGCAAGAAGTCTGTGGCATGCCGCATACTGCATCGTATCCGCAGGGACGTCGTCGGGTTTCGCCATATCCGATTACACGATGTGGCCCGCGCTGGGTCTTATGATCCTGCTTATCGTGGAGTTCGTCGGGGGGATGTCCGGGTCGACCGCGGGAGGTATCAAGATCCACCGTATGATGGCCCTGAAATCGTACATCGTGGCGGGAATGGACAAGATCATGCACCCCAGCATGGTCACGTCTATGAGGATAGATAACAAGACCCTCGACTCCAACGACGTGACCTCCGCCGTATCCACCATCTTCCTTTTCATCGTGGGGATAACCGTGGCGCTCTGTGCGGTCATGTATCTGGAACCGCAGCTGGATGTCCAGACGGATTTCGGGGTCGTGTTCGCGGCGGTCGCGAACGTCGGCGTCGGTTCCGGACAGATCGGACCGTTCGACAGCTACGGATCCCTGAGGGACGCCACCAAGTACCTCCTGTGCCTCCTGATGTGGCTCGGAAGGATGGAGTTCGTCCTGGCGGTCATGATCTTCACCAGGGGATTCTGGGAGGACGTGCGCCTCAATGCGGGATTCCGCAGGAAGGCCGCGGAGATGAGGCACATATACTCCATCGGCCGGAAGTACAGATGACGGCGTTCCGGCACGCCGCCGCTGAGGAAAAATTATTCCGCAGGGATACGTAAAACGGAATCTGGCACATCCGTGCCGCCGTCCCTGCGGGAAAGGAGTCATTCCTTTCTGCACATGGCGAGGATCTTCAGGACCGCGGGGTTCCCGGGCTCCACCTCGTTGATGGCGCCGGCGGCCACCTTGGCCTCCCAGTATGCGCCCTTGTCGCAGAAGCTGTACCCGATCGTCTCCAATGCGCCGATGTGTTTGGAATTCTCCTTGAGGGCCTTGGACGAGAACGCCCCCGATGCGGTGGAATTCCCGTTGAGCCACTGGTAGTACGCCATGAGGGCGTATCCGTCCGCATCCTTCGCCTTCATCCGCTCCTTGGCGTATTTGGCCGCATCCTTGACACGGTCCGCGAGGACGAGCGCGGAGATGTAGCACCTCCCTGCGCGGTAGGAATCGCCGTCCTTCAGGATGGATTCGGCCTCCGAAATCGCATCGGCATGCCTTCCCAGCGAACCGAGGGCCTGTACCCTCAGGACGCGGTCGATCTCCTCCGTCTTCTCCATCCTTGAAATCGTCTCCAGGGCCTCCTCGTCCCTGCCGGTCCCGTGCATGACGGCGGCGCGGGCCCTGAGGACACGGTCGCTCTCCTCGAGCCCGTCCAGAGCGGTACCGGCCTCCCTGAGGCATCCGAGGCCGATGAGGCCGGAAGCGATCTCGTATTTCATCTTCCCGTCCGAAGGGAGACGGGACATAAGGACCGAGAGGACACCGGGGAAATCATCGTCGTCCCCGATCGTCCTCAGCATCGAACAGCATGTGAGGAGGATCATCGGATCGTCCTGATTCTTCGAAGCGAGGTCCATGACCTGCATGGCGGCGATGTCGTTCTTCCCGTCGCTGATGTTCTGTCTGATTGCCCTGAGGGCATCACTGTTATCCATTGAGGCGGACTAGCCCTCTCTTATTAATTAACGGTTTCCAGCGGGGAGACCTCATTCCGCGGCGGAGACGGCCTCTTCCTGAGGAGGCTTCCTGAGGAGGAATCTCCGGAGGATGAACACGAACAGCGCGACGGCGATGATGTTCCTGATCAGGACCACGATGATCCCCAGATCGCTCATGGCCTCGCCTTCGCCGCGGAACCCGTAGTTCACGAGGAAATTGATCTGGGTCATCGCCTCCGCCACCACGAAGAGGTTCATCATCGCGATCTTCTCCTCCTTCTTCCCGCGCATGACGTACAGCAGGAGCACGGGCGGTATGAGCCATATCATGTACTGGCCGGAGAACACCGATGAGATCAGGACGAACGCGAGCACCGTCAAGATACAGACGTCCCCCGCATCCTTCTCCAGAACATCCCCGTCCTTCAGACGGAATGCGCGGTATGCGAAGACGGCATAGAATATCACTATCGCAGCGGCCGCCAGAGGCAGCATGAGCCCCGATACGGACGAACTGAGGGAACCGTAAAGGTTGTCCGAACCGTAGTCGTAGGCATAGGAGACATCCGTCAGACCGAATATCGAGAAGAACTCGATGACGGTGGCCGCCAGGGATTCGATCTCCAGGGGGCGGTCGGTATGGTATTTGGCGAACGACAGCGGGTCCGCGTCGCAGAGGGCGAAGACTGCACAGACGGCCAGGCAGAACACCAGGAACGCCCCGACGCCTTTCAGGACCTCCTTCCTCTCGCCCTTCGCCAGCATATAGATCGCCATCACCGGCAGGAAGATCGCCGGATAGAGTTTCGCAAGCACGGCAACGGCCAGAATGAGGAATGCGGGCACATACCTCTTCTCCAGGAAGAGGACCGCGACCATGAGGGTCAGCACTGCGGGTATGATGTCGTAACGGTCCGTCTGGAATTCGAACATGAGTACCATGAGGAACGTGTAGATCACCATGATCCTCTCGGGCTTACGTCCGAAATGATGTGCCAGACGCTCGGAGCACCACAGTCCGGCGAGGAAGAACAGGAACGTCATGACGATGAACGCCGCCTGATATCCGGCCGCGGAGGATGCGAAGAGCCTCGGCAAAAGAATGAACACATACGCCAGGGGAGGGTACTCCCAGGTGTTCCAGCCGTCATATACCCAGATGTCCTGGGTGTACGGGAATATGCCGTTCATCATCGCATCCGCATACGGGAAATACCCGTCGCAGACGCTGGAAGGAATGTCCGACAGTCTGACTATGACATAGAGGACTATACTCAGTACAGCGTAGATGGACAGGGCGAAGACGTAACTCCTCTGCCTTTCCGTGAGGGCGCGGGGATTGAACTCAATCATGACGGCAACCGGCGTGATATGTCCCGTGTGACAGGACTTAACGCCGCAAGTATGGCGGGAAGGGGTATAAGTAATCCGTTGGAAAAACCGTCTTCCCGGCGGTACCGCGCGCAAATGACTATAACGCAACAGCCTGTATCCGGACCGATGGAAAAAGACAGATACGGAGGGATGAGCCCGTGGGCCCTCGCCTATCCGCTCAAAAGCAAGGACTGCCCCTGCCCGGTGTGCGGAGGACATTCCGTACTCGATGCGAAAGTGGACTGCGGCGGCAGTCCCGCCCTGATACTCACGGTCGGATGCGGGAAGTGCGGGGACATCTCCCTCGATGCGGAGGTCCTGAAGGACGGGGACGTCCGCCTGACCGTCTCCTCCTCGGGAGAGGAATACGAACCTTCCTTCGAGGCCGCGGAAGCGAGGAAGGATATGGAGAATTCCGAGGGCGAAGCCAGGATATCCGCCGAATTCCGCCTGGGGGAGGCCCTCAGGACGACCATGAGGGAGCATCAGTCCCTGGAACTGGGGATGAAGATCATCGGAGAAGCGAAGGAACTCGCGCAGGGATCCGAGGCCATGAGGGCCATAGCCCTCGACGAAACCGCCATCGTAGCCGGATATTGGTCCGACAGAATGGATTTCTCCCATGCACTCTCGGTCTACAACGATGTGAAGAGCCTCGCCGACGGATGGAACGGCGGCAGCGCCTACATGTTCCGCATAAACAGATCTCTGGCACAGTTCATGTCCATGGACATGGACGGCGCTCTCAGGTCCGCGGAGAAGACGGCTGCCAAACTGGACAGACTCGCATCGAAGAACGCCCTCCCGAAGGACGACCGTCTCATAAGGGCAAAGGCGTACGAGGCGCTGGGACATATCCTGACCCTGTCCGGGAACATACAGAAAGGCGCGAAGACCACCAAAAGCGCCGTCGAGGAGGCCGCGAAGATCCTCACCGAATCCGGAGACGGGGAGGAACTCCTCTGGTTCGTCCAGCTCTCGCTGGGGTACGGCATCGCCGCCGCCCGCGACGGCGCACCGGAGAAAGGAGTGAAGGCCCTGGCCGATGCCGTCAGGATAGCGGAGAAATACAGGGACCAATACCCCGATGCCTACGTGGATGCGGCCCTCAAGCAGGCCATGCTCGCCTCCGCCTTCGGAACCGCACCCAAGGAGAACATCCTGAAGGATCTGAACGAGGCGGTGTCGTTCCTGGAGAAACCCGCGGAGGACGGCTCCTTCAATCCCAAACTCGTCCTCGCATACCTGTACCGCGGAGCGGTGAAGAGCGGAGACCCGGACAATCCCGACGCGGAGGATCTCGAGAAAGCCTACTCCCTCCTCTGGAGCATGATGAAGGACTGCTCCGTGCCCTTCGACACGTTCTCCCACGTGTCCGCCTCGTATCTCGTGTACCTCGAAGGCACCGACAAGGGAAAGGCGGAGGAGGTCAGGAGCGAACTCAGGAAGATGGGGCTCTTCGAAAGCGTGGATCAGACCTACGGCCTGAAGAACTGAACCTGTTCGGCAATTGTCTCCATATCGGACATAGGGTCCGATATGGGACAGATTCCCCACTAGTATCAAATAGATTCATCCCGATATCGATGCAGAGGTGGGGGAATTGCTCTCCAAAATCATCGTCTACGGACTTTTCGGCGAATACGACTACGAGATCGATCTTGCGGACAGAAGGCTCACGTTCATCCATTCCCAGAACGGTCTCGGGAAATCCACTGTGATGAAACTCGTCTACAGCATCCTCACGGGGAATCTCGAGGATGTCGCATCGTGTCCCTTCGACAGGATCGACCTGATGTTCGGCAACGGGACCAACATCATCGTCGAGAACAGAGGCCGCGAAATCAGCATACTGGGACAGAAGGCGGAGATCGAGGAACCGATGACCGCGGAGGAACTCCGCGGCGTCATGAAGTGCGTGTACATAGGTCCCGAGAGGACGTTCACCCCCGACGGGAACGGATGCGGCGTCCCGTCGCTGCAGATCTACATGGACGAGCTCTCCGAGAACATCAGGAAGGCCAAGAAGGATTCCGAACCCAGGGAGATCGAAGACGACGGGAGGGAACTCAGCGACGCCGACCTCGACCAGCTCTTCCGCGACCTCGAGGCCAGGATAGATTTCATAAAACAGGCGGGGTTCGGACCTTCGATCCCCGCAGGATACAGGTTCCCGCCGAACAGATACGAGATCGGCGAATACCGCGAAGACTACAGGAAGCTGGCACTTTCCCTCAAGGATTACGTGGACAGATACTACACCTTCGCGGAGAGCGTCATCGTCTTCAAAGACATCGTCAACTCCGTCTACGTCAACAAGACGGTGGAGATCAACGATATGGGATACCTCGAGGCCCGCATGGACAAAAGCGGGACCGTCATCCCCATAACCAAATTCTCCTCCGGGGAGAAGCAGATCCTCATCATGTTCTACCTGCTCCTGTTCAGGACGGATGCCGGATCCCTCGTCATCGTCGACGAGCCCGAGGTGTCCCTCCACATATCGTGGCAGCAGCAGCTGGGGAAGACCTTCGGCGATGTGGCGAGGGTCAGGGATCTGCAGATGATAGTGGCCACCCATTCCCCGTCCGTCATACACGACGACTGGGACCTCGCAGTGGAACTGAAGGCTGCCGGAAATGATTGACAGTATCTCGGCGAACGACGTCGCCAACGAGATATCCATGATGAGGTCCGCCTTCAAAGGCACGGTCCTCGTCGTGGAAGGCGTGACGGACAGCAGACTCTACCGCAAATTCACCGACGGGGAGAAGGTGAGGATAATCATCGCCCACTCCAAGGACAACGTCCGCCGCACGGTAACGGAATGCCGGAACAGGAGGATGGACGGAAAGGTCGTGGGGATAGCCGACAAGGACCTTGACGGCCTCATCGGGAAGAAGAGGACGCCTCCCCTGTTCGGGACCGACCGCAACGACATGGAATCCATGACCCTGTGCTCCAAGGCGCTGGACGACGTGATGGCGGAATACGCGGATCAGGAGAAACTGAAGAGGTTCGAGGAGAGACACGGGAAGCTGCGGGATGCGCTTGCGAGGGCGGCGGGACCGATCTGCGCCCTCATGTACATCTCGTACAAACGCGGAATGAACCTCAGCTTCAAGGATCTGGAACATTCGCATTTCGTGAACCCGCACACCCTGGAGACGGACATACCGAGGATGGTCTCCGACGTGTATGCGCAGTCAATGGCGCAGATGTATCCGAAGCAGACCGTCACAGATCAGGTCCGCAGTTTCCTGAAGAACATATCCGACCCCTGGGACGCCGTGAGGGGACACGATGCCGTGAGCATACTGGCACTTGCGCTGAAGAACACCTTCGGAGCCTACAACTCCAAGTACATCGGCGACGGGGAGCTGAGCGGTGCGCTGCGCCTCGCCTACAGCTTCGCCTACTTCAGGAAGACGGACCTCTACGCATCGTCCTGCGACTGGTGCGCATCGGAGAGCATCGACCTCTGGATCACTCGGTGAAATCCTTTCTGACGGTGCCGGATGCGGTCTCCATTATAGTCTGCACCTTGCGGTCGCTCTCGTCGAGGATCTTCCTGCAGCGGTCGCGGAGGGCGACGGCCCTCTCGTAGACCTCCAGGCTCTTATCCAGGTCGAGCTATCCGCTCTCCAGTTGTTTTACGAGGTCCTCAAGGACCTTCATGCTCTCCTCGAAACTCATGTTCTCCGTTTCTTCGCTCATTGGAATTCCTCCTTTTCCGTGATCTGCGCCTCGGCCCTGCCGTCGCGCATCCTTACCGTTATGACGGAACCTGTCTGCAGCCCCTTCACCGAAGTGACGGCCTTCCCGTCGGGCCCCGCCACGAAACTGTATCCTCTCTCGAGGACGCCGTAGGGATTCAGTGCGCCGAGGCGCGCCGACGTCCTCTCGAAATACGCCCTCTTCTTCGACAGGATGGACGAGACCGCCGGATCCAGCCTTGCGGAGACGACCTCCGACGACATCCTCTTCCCGGAGATGACGCCCCCGAGGGCGGGTGCGAGCCTCGCATCCGCGGATGACAGCCTCCTGTGCATCTCCGCAGCCGTCTTCGACAGGGCCCCCGCCATCCTGGACGACAGATCGTCCAGTTTCATCAGGAGCATGTCCACCCTGTCCCTGGCCTTCCGAGGGGACAGTTTGGAATCCAGGACCTCGAAGCGCCCGCGCATCCTCTCTGTCACGGACATGAGGGCCTTGTTCATCCTCAGGGTGAAATCCTCCAGCTGTCTGATTATCTCACCCTTGTCGCGGACCGCCATCTGTGCCGCCGCGGTGGGGGTGGCGGCCCTGACGTCGGCGACGAAATCCGCTATGGTGAAATCGGTCTCATGCCCCACGGACGATATGACGGGGACCTTCGATGCCGCGATCGCCCTGGCCACCGGTTCCTCGTTGAACGGCCAGAGGTCCTCGAGGGAACCTCCTCCGCGGCCCACGATTATGACGTCGACCCCTTCCCTGTTCAGAAGTTCTATCCCTGCGACGATGGATTTCCATGCGCCCTCGCCCTGAACCTGCGCCGGCGCCAGGAGGATGTCGACGGGGTAGAGGCGCTCGGTGGTGGTTATGATATCGTGTATGACGGCCCCGGTGGGGGACGTGACGACCCCGATGGTCTTCGGATATCTGGGTATCGGTCTCTTCCGTTCGCTGCTGAACAGTCCCTCCCCTTCCAGCTTCTTCTTGAGGGCCTCGTATTTCAGATAGAGTTCCCCGATCCCCGAGCGCTTCATGCTCTCGACGATGAACTGGTACGAACCCCTCTCCACATACATGTCCAGATGTCCGTAGGCCTCGATCTTCATGGCATCGGAGGGTTCGAAATCGATCCTCGAGCGGGAACCGCGGAACATCACCGCGCGGATCTCGCTCCCGGCATCCTTGATCGTGAAATAGTAGTGTCCGGAGGTGTACTTCTTGAGATTGGAGATCTCCCCGAGGAGCCAGAGATCGTTCAGTTCCTTCGTATTGTTGAAGATCTCCTTCACGCGGGTGTTCAGCTCTGTGACCGTCACTCTCTCGGACATAACGGGCGGACGATGGAATATCAGGATATGATGCTTTCTTAACCCGCGGCGGTTACTCCTTTACGGTGCGGTGCGGGCCGATCCCCCGGGACATCGGGATACGCTCAGGTTTCGATCGATGTGTACAGGTGCTGTCGGTCGGGACCTGTGTATCTGCAAACGGATGACGTCGGCAGTTGTGCAATACATGAAGTGAAATGACCCAGAC
>CAZHJV010000032.1:0-16122 GCA_964533525.1 uncultured Methanomassiliicoccales archaeon
GGGCGATCCCCATGAATCTGCTCATGATGGTGAACGCCTTGTCGATGTACCAGTTGGATACATCCGGGAAACTCATGAGCCTCAGGGTCTCCCCGGTGGGGGCGGTGTCGATAATCACCGCATCGTACTTCCCCTCCTTCTTGAATGTGAGGACGTACAGGAGGGCCGCGATCATCTCCATCCCCGGCATGATGGCCATCTCGTCGGCCGTGATGCCTTCCAGGCCCTGGGAAGCCATGAACGCTTCCAGATAATCCTTGATGGAGGACCATTTCGTCTTCATCTCGTGGATGATATCGAGCTCGAGGGCATCCAGGTTGTCGGTGACACGGGTGATCTCGCACCCGATCTTCATATCCAGGGAATCCCCGAGGGAATGGGCCGAATCAACGCTCATGATGATGGTGCGGTGGCCTTTCCCGGCCAGGCGGAGGGCGGTGGCGGCGGAGACGGACGTCTTCCCCACGCCGCCCTTCCCGTTGTAGATGATAAGCCTCATGATGAAAGGAGAATATCGGAGCAGGACTTTAAGTATGGCATCCGGGGGAATGGAATGATAAGGTTGGTGCCGGGAGAGGGGTTCGAACCCTCGGCCTTCGGATTTCCCTGGTGAGGTCAGTAATTAAACCAAACCCTATGAGTCCGACGCTCTACCAGGCTGAGCCATCCCGGCTTTATGTGGCACATCCGCTTGTGGTTTATAACCCTATTGGATTGATGCCGGCAAACGGTTTAAAGGAAAGGCCGCGGGACAAGCCCGCGGCACTGGATTTTGAGATTCACTCAGTCTTCTCTTCGGCCGCGGGCTCCTCTGCGGGAGTCTCCTCTGCGGGGGCCTCCTCGGGCTCCTCCGCGGGTGCGGCGGCGATGATGGACTCGGGCTCGCCCTCTCCTCTCCTGAGGACCTCGGACTTGCGGATCTCGACCCTCTTGATGGGGATGATGGCGTGGCAGGCCTTCGCGGTCTCCTTGGCGAGGTCGCCGGAGATGATGGCCTTGACGACGTCTGCGAGCTTGTTGTTGGCGGCGTACTGCATCAGGAAGTCCTTGACGACTCCGCGCATGGCGTCTTCCTGGGAGGCCTGGATCCTGCGGTCCGCGATGGACATGGTCTTGAGCCTGAGGATGTAGCGGTCCGCGGTGACTGCGTCGACGACGTGGTCGGTCTTGGTCTTCTTTCTGCGGGTGAGCCTCCTGACGTAGTCGGAGGTGAGGTCGTGTCCGATGAACTCGGTCTTGGCCTCGTGTCCGTCGGTCTCGGTGATCTTGAACCTCAGCTTGATGTGCATCTTGGTGAAGTCTCCGGTCAGATCCTGGACGGTGACCTCGGCCTGCCTTCCGATGATGTACTCGGGGTCGGCGGCGGGGGTCTCTCCGATGACGGTCTCGTTGAACATGCGGGGCGCGTGGATCTGGTACCACTCCTTCGCCTTCCACTTGTCCTTGCTCTTCCTTCCTCCTGCTGCCTTGGGTGCGGAGGTGGTCTTCTTCGCCTCTTTGGCGGGCTCTGCGGGTGCGGCTGCGGCGGCTGCTGCGGCCTCTCTCTTCTCTGCTCCGGGTGCTGCCATATCTGTAGCTCCTTTGATTATTGGATGGAGGATTGAGATTCTCTATAAATAGGTTTGTTGCTGAAAGAAAATTTAGGAAATATACAAATCATCGGTAGCCAGCATATGAAAAATTCACCTAAATACACTAATTTCTCCTATTTGTGTTGGTACCGCTTGTATATATTGATTTCCCGATTTTCGGCACTTCGGACACGACGGGAAATAAATCTGAGAACTGCAGAAAAGTGCCGGCACCGCACGGGGCGGTGCCGTATAAAACGGGGGCCGGAGCCCCCGAAAGGAAGTTACGGTCCGATCAGAGCTTGACGGGAACCTTGTGGGCGGAGAGGCCGAGTTCCTCCTCGGTCATGCCCATTGCGATTCCGTAGAGCTGGCTGAGGTGCAGCACGGGGATGTCGAATCCAAGCTCTCCCTCGGAGGTGTCGAACTGCAGGTGGCAGAACGGGCAGACATCGACGATGAACTGCGCTCCGGACGCCTTGATGTTCTCGAGGTTGGTCTTGGTGAACTCCTTGGCGACGTCTCCGAATGCGGCCTTGAGTCCTCCTCCGGATCCGCAGCAGAGGGTCTTCTGCTTCCTGGGAAGGCTCTTGCAGCCGGTAGCCTCGATGAGTTCGTCGAGGATCTTGGGGTCCTCGGTGTCATCGATTCCCTTGATGTCTCCGGGCTTCAGGAAGTGGCATCCGTAGAATGCCGCGATTCCGTAGTCGAGGGTCTTGGTGCAGGCGGCCTTGATCTTCTCGACGCCGACCTCTCTGTAGAATACCTCTGCGAAGTGGTAGACTTCGGTGGTTCCCTTGTACTCCATGCCGATCTTGGCGAGGATCTCGTTGACCTTCGCGCGCTCCTCGGCGTTGTGGTTGAGCTCATGGGCTGCCTCGAAGAGGGATCCGAAGCATCCGTTGCAGATGGTCATGATGGGGAGACCCATCTGCTCTGCGAGTGCGAGGTTCCTGGCGGCTGCTGCGAGCCAGGTGGTCCTGCTGAATGCCCTGATGACTCCGGGGGCGGGGCAGCAGGAGGCGTCGGTGAGGTCGGCGAGCTCGATTCCGAGTTTCTCGCAGACGACACGGGTGGATTTCTCGACACCGGGGTATCTCAGAGGTGCGATGCAGCCAAGGAAGAATGCGTATTTTGCCATTGTAATCACTCCACGATCTTGTTGAATCCTGCGGCGTCGAGGATGGTCTTGAGGTCTTCGTATGCCTTCTGGTTGCCGAGGACGGTGGGGGGAACCTCGGGCAGTCCGAGGGACTTCCTCATGTTCTTCACCTCATCGTTGATGGGGACGGCGTGTCCCATGGTGTACAGGTTGGACGCGGTCTTCTTGTGGGCGGGCTTGATGTGGCCCTCTGCGACGGCCATGTTCCTGAGTGCGATGACGACATCGACGATGGGGACGCGGCGGGGGCACCTCTCCACGCAGGTGTAGCAGGTGCTGCACATCCACAGTTCCTCGCTGTTGATGATCTCATCCTTCATGTCGAGCTGGGCCATCCTGACGAGTTTTCTTACTCTGTAGGAGGTGCGCCTTCCGGACGGGCACCCTGCGGTGCAGGTTCCGCACTGGAAGCACAGTTTTGCGTCAGCGCCGCCGAGCTCGGCGAGCTGCTTCTCGAATTCGGGATCGTATTTTACTTCCATAGTAATCCTCGAATGCGAAGATTTTCTGAATCTATATAATAGCGAACGTCCGGAAACGGTTAGGATTACCTTATCAGGTATACCTTAAATCCATCCATGAGACAGCATCGCGGGATACAGGCCAGCAGAAACGACGGAAACTCCCCTGCATCGGAGCGCCGCCGTCCGAATCATTCGAGATGCCTCGACTGTATGGCGTTGATTATGCGGGTGACCTTCCTGTCTTCCGTCCGGTACACCGCGGTTATCGCATGCCTGAGGACCTTGGGGTCGACCGCGCTCTTGAGTTTGAGGCGTTTCCTCGTCAGGAGGAACTCGTCCACGAAGAAGCTCTTGTTGGAACCCAGCATCTCCGACAGCGAATACGTCTCCGCGTCGATGCTGTATTCCCTGTTCATGGAATCCAGGAACATGAACGCAACCCTCTGGGCCCCGTACTTGTAACGGATGAACGACGGGCCGTTGTCGACATACACCATCCCCATGTACCCGACCTCCTCCATATCGTACCCGTACTCGTCGAAATCGTACAGATAAAGAGGGTCATCGATAAGTGCCAGATCGGCAAGTCCTTCCTTCATCATGCGGACATTGTGGAGGTCGTCCGACACGACCAGTTCCACATCCGTCATCTTCAGCGACGAGAACACCGACATCATGAGATCCTCCGTCACGGGACTGCAGCTGACGGTGAAACCCCTGTCGTCGGCGCACCTCGCCTCGCTGGCGGAGAACGCCTCCGCGACGGCCTTCCCCTCTGCGGTGAGCACCGTGCCGGATGCGTTGGATTTGGTGACGGGAACGCCGGCCGCGGCCTCGATGTTGGCGATGTAGCGGTGGACCACCGGGACGGAGATACCGAGCTCCCTGGCGGCGGCGGTCATGCTCCCGGTCCTCGCCACCGCCAAAAGCGTCTGAAGCTGGCGGTTGGTGACGGTCTGACCGTTTATCACCTGCTCCGTCCTCGTCCTGATCTCCATGTTTCGGCATACCCGTGCACCGTATTAAACCCCGCCCTCCCGATGTGCTTTATTATACTGCTAGGCCATGCCAGTGGCCATGTCTCTCAACGGCCGCATCGCGGTCATAGGTCTCGGAAGCCCCATAATGACGGACGATTCGATAGGTCTCAGGATATCGCAGGCCGTGCAGGATATGGGATTGGACGGTGTCGACTGCTTCCAGGAGGCCGTCGGAGGGATCGAGGTCCTCCCTCTCCTGAGGGGATACAGCTACGCCGTCTTCGTCGATGCCATACAGACCTACGAATACGGGCCCGGCACCGTGATAATCTACGATGTCTCCGACTTCGAATCCACCGTCGCGGACGTACCGGCCCACGACGTGAACGTGGCCACGGCCATAAAGATCGGACGTCAGATGGACCCTGACACCATGCCCCTGGAGGTCAAATTCGTCGCCGTCGAGATAAAGGACATGCAGACGATGAGCGAGGAGCTCACGCCCGAGGTCGCCTCCTCCCAGGAATCGGCCAAGGGCGCGGTCCTGCACGTGATCGCCGGGTTCCGGGATCAGATGTCCAGGGATGCGGGGTCGAATTCGCCCTGACCGCGTCCCAGCACGGTTATGTTGAGCCTGTCCGCGGTCAGGACCTTCTCCGCCGCGGCCATGACCGCATCCTCGGTGACGGAATCGATCAGCGCGAGCGTCTCCTCCGTGCTGCGGGCGGTCCCGTGGGTCATGTACGCCCTGCACATCCTGTATACCCTGTTGTCGGTGGTCTCCGTACTGCGGGCGACGGCCCCCTTCAGGAGGTTCTTGGTCCTCTGAAGCTCCCCCTTCTCCAGTCCGTCCCTCTTGAAATCCGAGTATGCCTTCGCCGTCTGGGTCATCGATTCCGCGACGTTCTTCGGCGTGCATGACATGAACGCCGCAAGGTAGCCGGCATCGCTGTAGAACTGGGCCGTGTCGTATATCGAATACACCAGCGCCTTCCGCTCGCGGACCCCCTGGAAGAGTCTCGACGATGTTCCTGCGCCGAGCACGGCCGAGAGGACGCTGACGGCGAACCTCTCATCCTCCGGCATCTGCGCCGTCGGGAAACCGAACCCGATGTTGACGTGTTCCGCGCCGCAGTCGTAGACATGGTATCCCGAGGAGGGCATCTTCGGCGCCTTCCTCTCGTTCACGACGGGGGCATCCATGCCGTCGAGGGCGTTCTCCGCCCAGCGGACGGTCTCCTCCGGGTCCACGCACCCGGTGGCGAAGACCGCCAGATTCTGCCTCCCGTACCTCTCTCCGTAATATTTCCTGAGGTCGGCGGACGTCAGTGCCTCCACGCTCTCCTCGGTCCCGCCCTCGTCGAGTCCCAGCTGGTCCCCGTTCCAGAGATCGGTCTCGAAGAGGTCATGGACGTATGTCTCCGGCTCGGACTTCACCATACTGAGCTCCTGGAGGACGATCTCCTTCTCCAGCTCGGTGTCCTTCTCGTTTATGAGCGGATTGGAGACTATGTCGGCGACGCACTCCATCGCCACATCCGCGGTGTCCTTCAGGATGATGCCGTAATATCCGGTCATCTCTTTCGAAGTGAAGGCGTTGAGCTCTCCGCCGGCGCCCTCCATCTTCTTGGCCATCTCGAAGGAATCCATGTTCTTCGTCTCCCTGAAGACGGTGTGCTCGAGGAGATGCGAAAGTCCGTAGATGCCTTCGTATTCATCCCTCGAACCGGTCCTCACCGCAATGAGAAAACCTGCGCTGGCACTTGAAGGGATCCTCTCTGTCAGAACGGGGATCCCGCCCGCCGTCCTGCCGATCTCGATGGAATTTCCGGGCATGATGTCCCGCCCATACCGCCGACAGTTTAATAGTTTTCAGGACATGGGGGGAGCCGATGTCTGATTTCAGGGTAATGAGGTATTCGGAGAATGAACTCCGGGATCCGATAGCCGTGGTGGGATTCCCCAGCGTAGGTCTCGTCGGCTCCATCGTATCGAGCTATCTCACGAGGGATCTGGGACTTCCCGTCGTGGCCGGCATATCCTCGCCGGAACTGCCGCCGTACACCCTGATACAGAACGGGACCGCCTATCCCCCGATAAGGATCTACGCCGGCGCCGTGCCCAAACCGAAGCGCAAGAGGAAGGCGAAAACCGAGGAGATCTCTGCGGAGGAAGGCGCAGCGGAGAAGGAGGCCGCCCCGAAACCCAAGAGGGTGAAGGCCCGGGATCTCGTGGTGGTCACATCGGAGATCGCCCCCAAACCGGAGCAGGCGTACGACCTCACCATGACGGTCATGTCCGTCCTCGAGGAGATGGGGGTCAGGGAGATCGTCTGCATAGACGGCATACCTCAGGTCGACATGACCCAGAAGGGGGAAATGCTGGGGACGGGGACCACAGAGGAGTCCGTGAAAAGACTCGAAGGGACGGGCGTCCCCATAATGAAAGAGGGGCTCATCCGCGGCGTCACCGGGATCATGCTCTACGAAGGCACGTACTCCAAGAAGGACATCATGTGCATCCTCTGCCCCGCCAACCCCCAGCTTCCGGACCCCAGGGCCGCGGCCGCGGCATTCGAGCCCCTTTCCAAGATAGTCCCCAACCTGAACGTGGACCCTGCGCCCCTCAACAACGAGGCCAACGACATCGACAACAGGGTCCGGGCCCAGCAGCAGGCGCAGCAGGAGATGGGCGCCCAGAACATCTACGGGTGATTTTCCAATGAGTTTCACGCCTACCAAATTCTTCGTCACATCCGGTCATGCGACCAGCCCCGTATCCGACCTCAACGCGTTCGATCTGGCACTTCTCAATGCGCACATCAGCGAGCAGAATCTCGTGGCCGTCTCCTCCGTCATCCCCGTAGGTGCGGAGGAGGTGGAATGCAGGGAACTCCCCATGGGAGCCGTCACCTTCTGCGTACTGTCCCAGATGAGGGGAAGATCCGGAGACTCCATCGCCGCGGGCATAGCCTACACCAGAAGGAAGGACGGACACGGAGGATATGTGGCGGAAGGCCACCTCCACGGTTCCGCCGAATCCCTGAAGGAGGAGCTCGGCAGAAAGATGAAGGAGATGTCGAGGATCCGCGGGGTCGAGTTCGGGGAGATCCACTACAGGGTCGAGGAACTGCAGGTCCCGCAGGACGAATACGGGTGCTGCATCTCAGCCCTCGTGTTCGCCGAATATGAGGCCTGACCATGTATGCGGTCGTGCGCTGCACCTCCTGCAGCAGATTCAGGGTGGCCGACCTCTCGGAAAAGGAGAGCGGATGTCCGTTCTGCGGGAACAGGGATACTGTCAAAACCCAGAAGAAATACTTCGAATCCGAGGATCAGTCCGCCGCGAGGGCCGCCCTCGCCAAACTGACGGGGTTCGAAGGCACCGCCGAGAGAAAACATGCGAATCCGGATACGGATCCCCGTTCCACCCTGGCGTACCGCTACGAACACTGCACCTCGCTGGAAGAGAAGATGGAGGTGCTGTCCGAAGGCCTGACGGCCATATACGGGACGTTCACCCTGGAGAACATCGAGGAATTCGACGCGAAGAACGCGGAGAAGATGCTCAAGGCCATGCTCGACCGCTGCATCGTATACGAGACGAAGTACGGACACTACAGGGCCTGAACTCAGTTTTTCTTCCTGCCCTTGCGGTTCTGTTCGTCCACATCCCTGACGAGTCCCGCGATCTCCCTTGTATATGCGAAATACAGGTAGAATGCGGACACCGCGAAAGCGGCCGCGGCCATCACGTACATGAACGCGGAATCGGAATTGAACATCGCGATCGTCACGATGACCCAGAATACCAGATTCGCGATCATCGCCTGCACCGCGAACTGCATAGGGCAGTGGCGGGCGATACCCTCTCCGACGTTTATCCCGACGGAGGAATACTGGAAGATCATCGCAAGGGCCATGACGAACAGGAACGCATATCCCGCCGCGTCCACCGAATCGCCGAGATTCCCGGTGGCGGTGGCGATGTAATAGATGAAACCCGTTCCTCCCGCACATCCCGCACCGAGTCCGAAGCCGAATCCGTAGAATATGCTGTCGGATACGCCTCTGAATCTCTTGAGGTTCATGACCACGACGACCGCGAGGCACTGCACCAATGCATACAGGACTACTCCGATGAGGCTGTTCATGATGTACGTGTAGACCAGGAACATGAGGGTTCCGGCGATAAGGCCGACCGCGAACAGGATGAAGAACTGGGGGTCGTTGAAATAGGGGTGCTCCGTGTGCGGATAGGTGTACTTCCTGAGAAGGACGTACATCACGACCATGGTCGGAATGAATGCCATTGCGGCCGCGATATAGAACGCTGAGACTCCCATATGGGGACCATCGAACGGTATCTTATAAAAGTATCAATCGCGGCGGCGGTCCCTGCGGACGCCGTTCCCCTGCCTTCCGGCACGGCGGCCGTTCCCTCCCCTTCCGCCGTATCCCGTCCTCTTCCCCCCGCTGCCGGGACGGCGGCCCGCCTTCCGGGCATCGGGCCGCTTCGGAGATACGGGGCACGACTCGGGCTGCGGGGCAGTCTTCCCCGCCATGATCTTGTCGTAGTAGTGGACGACCATACACGCCTTCTCGCACTTCCCGCAGGAAGTGCACAGGGCCGGGTCGACCTTCATGCCGCCCTTGATGCGGATCGCCTTCCTCGGACAGGATCTGGCACATATGCCGCAGGCGGTGCAGAGTTCCGCCCTTATGAGGGCCTTGACGGCCTTCTCGAACATCCTCTCTGCATTGGTCCTGTCCGCGGCGGTGACCGATATCTGCCCTCCGCCGAACAGTCTCGCACGGCCGTATCCCGTCTTCACCAGGGCGATCTCGAACTCGGGAGAGTACTTCACATCTCCCACCGTCCTCAGAGCGTCCTCCACATACGAGAAGTCCCTGCTGCGCGGCACGGTCGCCACCGCCTCCACGGAATATCCTCCGGCAGTGCATACGGATGCGCCCTTCAGCATCTTCAGCGACAGACCGTTACCGCCTTCCGGGACCGTCTTCAGTTCCAGCCCCTCGGCCAGCTGTCTCATCTTGGGCGGGAGGACCTTCCATCTCCAGAATCCCATGTCGATGTACTCGGGCGGGAGTCCGTTCCTTTCCGCATACCTGTGCAGATAATCCTCCCACTCGGAATACATCTCCGGGTGGATCCTCGAGGTGTTCCTCCACTCGCTGGCGAGGCATGAGGCGCACAGATAGCAACCGATCCTCTCGAAATCCCGCTCGTACAGGGGGTTGTAATCCAGCCCCTTCATCCAGATGTACCCCCAGATCTCGGCCGCACACCAATCGCGGACGGGATTGAGGTTCGTCTGGTTGGGGACGAAGGGATTCCTGGTAACCAGTTCCGTTCCCGCCCTGGAGAACGACTCAAGGGAACGGTTCCCCTCGCATGTGACCGTCCCCTTGGGGAAATCGTGTGCGATGAGTTCCGTGATCGGTCCGAGCTTGCAGACCTTGCAGCACCATCTGAAATCCTTGGCGGGAGGTCCGAAGGTATCCACGTTCCTCCTGAATCCGTCCCCCGCCTCGGCGACGTGGAGGCGGAGGCGGTTCTTCTCCGCGAAGTTCTTCACATATTCCAGCGTCTCGGGGAACTCGAGCCCCGTGTCGGTGAACAGGAGGTCCGGATCCCCTCCGGCCGCCACGGCGAGACCGTATGCCGCAAGGGAATCCTTCCCTCCCGAGAACGATACGGTCAGGGGGAGACGGCTCGTCTTCATGAATCCCCTGATCTCCCCGGCAGCCTTCTTCTCCAGTTTCCTGAGATGGTCCCTGTTGGCTCTGACGAAAGTGTCCCTGTCCGCTTCCGGGGACAGAGGCATATCCGCAGGTGCGGACAGATCCCTCACCCTGAGGGCCTTCTCCGCAGACCTCATGGAATCGGAATCCGCCATGGCCACCCCGGGGCCCACCTTGAGGGCCTTCTTCACGATTATCGGGTCGCCGTCGGAGAAATGACCCAGCACATCGGATACGTTCGCTCCTGCGACGCTTTTCCCCTTGAGGTGCCCCGACACCCCGAATATCGTGACGGTGTTTTTCGTCGCGGCGGGGGCGAAGATTTCCGCGCCCGGCTGCCTGAGCTCGATCCTCAGCCTGTCGGCGGCTATGTCGAATCTCAGGACGGCGATCACCTGCCCGTGAGCTATGACCTCGTCTGTACGGTCCTCCCCCGGGACCTTGTTGAAGAAGACGGATCTGCGTTCTATGGGCGCGGCGGTACCGAACGCCTCCTTCAGGAGCCCTTCCAGGATCCCGACGCTGTCGCCCATGCACGGCCTTATGTCCCCGGGGCTGTTGATCTCGAACTCCCTTCCGGCGGAACCGCATACGGAACACCTGTCCCCCAGGAGGAGGGTCCCGCATGCGTCGCACCACCTGCGTACCTCCTTCCCGTTGGCGGCGTTGACCTGAACATAAGCCATGATACGGCAAGACTATCCCGTTCCCCTTATAATAGATGAGTACCCTATGCGGGAGACATGAGAAACATCACACCGGGCCAAATGAAAAGGTTCAGCGCAAGGGAGGTCAGGGAGATCGCGATATCGGTCGTCGTCCTTTCCCTGGCATTCATGGTGATGTTCTGCCGCTCCGGATCCATCAAGAACTACTTCGAGTACCACCTCGGAAGCTCATGGGCGGTCGGGATGTTCGCAGTCATGCTCGTGCTGGTGACCCTAAGCTTCGTCCTCCACGAGATGGGACACAAGTTCGTGGCGCAGGATCTCGGATACTGGTCGGAATACCGCATGTATCCCGCAGGACTGTTCCTGGCACTCGTCATGTCGCTGTTCGGATTCCTCATCGCCGCACCCGGTGCTGTGTATATCGCGGGCAGGAACATATCAGACAGGGACGACGGGAAGATCAGCATAGCGGGGCCTCTGGTGAACATGGTCCTCGCGGCCGTCGGGATCGTCGGATGCCTGCTGCTCAATCATTCCGCATTCGTGATCCCGTTCTATCTGCTCATGTCTCTGAACGGATCGCTGGCACTGTTCAACATGCTCCCGATCCCGCCCCTCGACGGATCGAAGATCTTCAGATGGGACACCAAGATCTACATCGTGTGCCTCGCCGTCGCGGGACTTCTGTTCGCGAGTTTCTGGATGATGCCCACGCTCTACTGGGCCTGAATGAAAAAAAACGCCTCCCCGCGGAGAATGCGGAGAGGCGGGCCCCGTCCTCCCGGACGGGGCTCACATGTATTCTTTGCAGGGGTACCTGAGGTTCCTGAGAGGGGTTCCGCGCCACTGGGCGGCCTTCCCGGGATTCAGGATGTTCTTGGGATCCATGGCCTGCTTGATGGCCAGGAGACAGTCGAGTTCGGCGGCCCTCTCCTCCTGGAAGCTGAGGGCTTTGGAGATACCTACGCCGTGTTCCCCGGTGACGGTTCCGCCCAGTTCGACGGACACCTTGAAGATCTCGTCGACGGCCGCGAATCCCCTGTCCCACTCGTCCTTGTCCCCGACCTTCAGGAGCATCTTGGTGTGGAGGTTGCCGTCGGAAGCGTGTCCGTAGACGGCGACGATGACGTTGTATCTCCTGGTGATCTCCTGGAACCTCTCGACGGCTTCCGGCACCTTGGATATCGGCACGCCCATGTCATCCGCGAGGGAGACGCAGGAATATCCGGGCTTGAGCGCGGAAAGCGATGCGAGGACGGATTTCCTGGCATCGGTCCACTTGGCGATGACCTTCGGATCGAAGGAGGGCGTGACGGAGACGGCGTTCTGCTCCTTGGCGACCTCCTCCACGATCTTCAGGTCCCTCCGGATGACCTCGTCGGTCTCCCCGTCCACCTCAACGATGATGAGGGCGGCGGCATCGGGCAGGGGGTTCCCCCTGGCCTTGTTCACGGCTTCGATGGAGGTGCTGTCCATGAGCTCGCAGGACGCCGGGATCAGCGGTTTGGCGATAATGGCGGAGATGCATTTCCCCGCATCCACGACGGACCCGAAGGCCACGAGGGCCGAGGCGGACTTCTTCGGCTTGGTGGTCAGCTTGAAAGTGATCTCGGTGATGACCCCGAGGGTCCCCTCTGATCCGCACATCAGACGTGCCAGCTGGTATCCGGACGCATCCTTGATGGTCCTGGTTCCGCAGCGGACGATGTCCCCGTTCGCCCTGACGAAGGTGAGTCCCAGGACGTAATCCCTGGTGGCGCCGTACTTGACGGCCCTCATCCCGGAGGCGTTGGTGGCGACCATGCCGCCGACCTGACAGGCCTCCGCGGAGCCGGGGGACGGCGGGAAGAAGAACCCGTATTTGGCGAGTTCCGCATTGAGGTCGTTGTAGACCACTCCCGCCTCCACGTCGACCCACAGGTCCTTGACGCTGATGTTGAGGATCCTGTTCATCTTCTGCATCGCAAGGCAGATGCCGCCCTCGATGGGGACGGCCGCCCCGCAGAGGCCGGTCCCGGCCCCCCTGGGGACCACCGGGATGCCTTCGGCGTATGCGATCTTCATGATCTCGGAGACCTGCTCGGTGGATGTCGGCTGGATGACCACCTCGGGGTCGCTGTGGTAGATGGATGCATCGAATCCGTAGGTGTACAGGACGGCGGGTGCGGTCGAAACATTGTCCTTTCCCACAATCTTCTCGAACTTCTCAATTATCTTCTGATCCAACGCCATTTTTACCGTGAGTCCGATTCCGCTTTACTCTTATAAGGATACGCATAGGCGCACGCGCGCCGTTGGACGCACTCTGGGTACGGAGGACGGACGGATGTATCGTCCCGTCCCGCATTCCACGGACAACCTTTTAAATGAAATCCCACTAGGCGTAGCCCATGAAATCGATGATCGTCCTCCTCGGACCCCCGGGAGCCGGAAAAGGAACCCAGGGAGAAAAGCTCGAGACCGAACTCGGATACGTCAGACTCTCCACCGGAGATATGCTGAGGGAAGCCGTAAGGAACGGCACCGAACTCGGAAAGAAAGCGAAATCCTACATGGATGCGGGAGGACTCGTACCCAACGAGGTGATCATCAACCTCATGAAGGAGAAGATCCAGAGTCTCGGAAAAGTCCCCGGGATCATCTTCGACGGATTCCCCAGGACCGTCGAGCAGGCCGAGGCCCTCGACAGCGAACTCGACATCGACCTCGCCCTGAACTTCGCGGTGGAGGACAGCGTCCTCATCAGCAGGCTCACCCAGAGGCGCTCCTGCCCCAACCCCTCCTGCAACGCGGTATACCACATGACGAACAACCCTCCGAAGAAGGAAGGCATCTGCGACAAGTGCGGTTCCGAACTGTACCAGAGGGACGACGACAAGGAGGAGACCGTCAAGAAGAGGCTCGACACCTACCACCAGAGCACCGAGCCCCTCATCGGATACTACGAGAAGGCGGGCAAACTCGCCACCATCTGCGGCATCGGCGACATCGACGAGATCTTCGCCGAGGTCAAGAAAGCCCTTCAGTGAATTTCATGCCCGGGCGGGATTCCGCCCGGGATCTTTTCCCGCAATGCGGCGACACGGATGTGCCAGATGCTGTTTTTCGGATCCGGCGGCGGCCGCAACGCATCCGCCCCGGAGGATACGGCATATGCCGAACAAAGCCATTATATCGTGTCGTATGCATCCGTGCACGCTAATAAAGGTGCATCCTCATGGTTTTCAACAAAAGGGACGCGAAACGCGATCAGTGCATGCTTACCGGCAAATACAGAAAATGCGGCTACGACTGGTGGTGGCATTCTCTCACGGCCGTAAACGACGCCACCGGCGAGGAAAGACCGTTCTTCTTCGAATATTTCGTATGCAACCCCGCACTCGGCGGAAAGGAACCTATCCTCGGACAGCTCCCCGCCAACAAGGAGGCCGGGAAGAAGCCTTCGTATCTCATGGTCAAGGCCGGAACCTGGCTCGAGGGCGGATGCCATCTGCACAGGTTCTTCGGATGGGACGACGTCAAAATGGAATGGGGCGCACCGTATTCCGTCAAAGCCGGCGACTGCTACTGCGACATAACCCGCATGAAGGGACACGTGGCCGTCTCCAAGGAAGAATCCGAGGCCCACCCCGAACTGATGTGCGTCGGATACGGCGACATCACCTGGAACCTCAGCATTGAGCCCCAGATAGCATGGAACGTCGGATGGGGCGCGAGCGGCCCTCTCAGGGCCATGAAGGCTTATCAGATGTTCTGGCATGCGGAAGGCATCAAGACCTACTACTCCGGGACCATCACATACAACGGGCAGACCTACACCGTCAGACCCGAGACCTGCAACGGGTACACCGACAAGAACTGGGGAAGCGATTTCACCACCCCCTGGGTATGGCTGTCCTCCTGGGACCTCACCAGCAAGAAGACCGGGAAGAAACTCAAGAACTCCGTCCTCGAGATCGGCGGCGGAACCCCCAAGATCGGCCCCATCACCCTCAAAGGAAAACTCCTCGGATGCTTCTATTACGAAGGCACGGAGTACGAGTTCAACTTCTCCAAATTCTGGACCGGCAGCAAGACGTTCTACAGGTGCGGCGAATCGGACGACGAGATCATCTGGCACGTGGACCAGAAGACCCGCAAGGCAAGGCTCGTCTCGGACTTCCGCTGTTCGAAGAAGGACATGCTCCAGGTCAAGTACGAGGCGCCCAACGGACAGATGCTCCACAACCGCCTCTGGAACGGCGGGAACGGCCACGGCACCATCGTCCTCTACGACAAGAAGGGAGATGTCATCGACGAGATCGAAGTGAAGAGGATGGGCTGCGAATACGGCGTATTCGACGGAAGGCCCGAGTGGGTCTTCGACAAGGACGGAAAGCCCGTATGCGAAGTGGATGTGAGCAAAGTCGACGAGAAACTCGGCGAGCTCTACGGAAGATCCGCCCCGAAGGAGTAAACCTGTTCTTCAGCCTCCTTCCGGTTCCGGAAGGAGGCAACATTTCTAATTTCCGTCAATCGGAATATACCCCCTCCGAAGAGGGGGAAGTGCCTGTCTGTTTCAAAGACCCAGACAGACAAGGACTATCGCGATGATCATGGGAATCGCGATATTGTCGAAATCGCCGGGCGTGACGGCTTCTATGACCGATGCGAGGACACCTGCGACTGCGGCGTATCCGACCGCGGAGACCGCACCGACGATCGGCGCCCTGGCTTCCGAGATCATTCCCTGCGATGCGAGCCATCCGTAGAACACGATGATCACCATGGAGATGAGGAATGTGGCGGCGAACACGCCGAGGCTTCCCTCGGCCGACTTGCCGTTGATGATCTTGTGCTTCCCGTACTTTTTGCCGATGATGCTTCCGAAACCGTCTCCGCGGGTCATCGCGACGATTGCGATCGTAGCTGCGATCCAGTGGTCGAAGAAGAAGGCGACGAGGAGGATGATCGTGAGAACATACAGGAACAGGCCTCCGCGGTGGCCCATCTCGGTGGAAAGTTCGCCGAGCTTGGAATCCGAGATGGGGTTTCCCGGGAACATGGCGAAGAACAGGACGATCTCGAACGGGATCGCGAAGAACACCAGCATGATCCAGTTGGCACTGAATGCCCACCACACGTAGATGAACGCACCGACCCCGATGTGGACGATCTTACGATAGTCCCAGTTCCATCCTTTCTTCTGTGCGGTCTGACTCAGAACCAGCGAAGCCGCGATGATGAGGTAGACCGCAATCAATGCGATGATGTCCTGCATGTCCATTTGCACACGTCCATTAACACTCACGGCATAATGCGGTAATTGATATAGCCTTTCTACGTCAAAAGACGTACTGCAGGCCCCGGAAGACCGTGTCCTCCTCCTGCGGCACCCTCTGCCAGGGCGATCGTATCCGTGTCCTTCGGTTCATGGATCGGCCGTTCGGCCGTTGATATACTGTGTTCGGTAATTCCGCCTCTTTCTGAAAAACAGTGGGTAAAGAGTTTCTGCAAAGGTAGAAACATC
>CAZHJV010000033.1:0-15987 GCA_964533525.1 uncultured Methanomassiliicoccales archaeon
CCAGCTGGTTCTTGTCGTTGACAAGTCCCATGTGGTAGGTCTCGTGGTAGTAGAGATCCTTGTTGAGGATGATGTCGAGGTACTCTTTGTTGGAGAGGACGACATCGTTGAATACCTTCAGGGAGGTCTGGGCGAATCCGACGAGCTCGTCGGCGTATCCCTGGATCTCCTTGGCCTCTTCCTTGCTGATGGCCTTGCTGACTCCGCCGGGGACTCCCATGACGGGGTGGGTGGCCTTTCCGCCGATGATGGCCTGGATCTTCTGAGCCTGCGCACGGGCCTTCAGGACCGCGCTTCCGAGCTCGAGACCCACGTTGGCGACGACTCCGAGGACGTTCCTCTGGGCCGCGGGAGCCGCGGGTCCGCAGACGAAGTCGGGGGCCGCCAGTGCGTAGAAGTGCGCGATGTGGCTGTGCACGAAGTGTGCGTGGTAGAAGGTGTCCCTGATATGGAACGCCGCCTCCGTCGGCTTCGCGTTGTAGCATCCGTCGATGGCCTTGGTGGCCGCCAGGTGGTGTGCGCCGGGGCAGACACCGCAGAGCCTTGCGGTGATCTGTGCGAGCTCGGTGACCCTCCTGCCGATGCAGAATCTCTCGAATCCCCTTACTTCAGGGATCTGCCAGTATGCGTTCTTCACGTTTCCGCTGTCGTCGAGGAAAATCTCGATCTTTCCGTGTCCCTCGAGACGGGTGATAGGGTCGACGGTCACCCTGTTTCCGGTGACCTTCTGTTTGTCATCCCAAATGATAGGTGCTGCCATTTGTCTTCCTCCTTATGCGGTCTTCTCCTCGGAGACAGACCTGTTGATCAATGACTTGCCGAGAGTGAACGCGTAGAAGTATCCGAGCGGGTCCTTGATGGTGGACATGATCTCGATGATCTTCTCCTCGTCACAGGTGGGGTCCTCGTCCAGCACGGGGAACAGGGAGGCGATAGCGCTGAATGCGCTTGCTCCGTGGTCCTCGACGAAGTGAGAGGGTCCGTAGCATCCGCGGCAGGGCTGTCCCGCGCGGGTGCACTTTGCGTTGCATCCGCCGACGGTCGCAGGTCCGAGGCACAGGATTCCCTGGTCCATCAGGCACTTGCTGGGGTCGACGTCGACCTGGTAGGGCTCGTAGATCTGGGTGATCCTTGCGTAGGACTTCTCCCTGGGGCACTCGTCGCAGAGACACTTGTCGGTGACTCCGATCTCGGTTCCCTTGGGGGGCAGGGGGACGCCGTTGTACACGAAGTCCACGACGGCCTTCAGCAGATGAGAGATGGACTCCTGCTGGGGAGGGCAGCCGGGGATGTAGTAGTCGACGTCGATGACCTGGTCGAGAGCCTTCACGGTGTCGAACAGTGCGGGCAGGGTGAGGGTTCCCTCGGGTGCCTCGTACTTGGTCTGGGGGATGATGGGCACATCGCTGTGGTAGTCCGCCTGGAAGTTGGCGGTGGTGGGGACCTTGGTGTAGACGTAGTCCAGGATCTCCTGGCTTCCGCCCTGCACGAGGTTGGCCAGTGCGGGGGTTCCTCCGAACATGGCGCAGGTTCCGTAGGCGACGACGATGGTGGATTTCTGCCTGAGCAGTTTCACCATGGCCTCGTTCTCGGTGTTCCTGACGGCTCCGTTGATGAGGGAGACGGTGATCTCTCCGTCCTCCATCGCGGCGATGTCCTTCTCCTTTCCGTCTGCGGCGATGGGCCACATGACGATGTCCGCGAACTGACCGATGGTCAGGACGCGCTCGTTGGTGTCGAGCACGGAGACGTCGCATCCTCCGCAGGCTGCGGCCCAGTAGATGGCGAGCTTGATCTTGCCGCCTGCGGGTGCAGGGGGGAGGAGCTCTCCGAGGTCTGCGGCAGGGTACTCGACGTATCCGCTTCCGGCGGCCGCGGGGGCAGCGGGTGCTGCCTTGGCGGCCTCGGTGCTGGAGAAGGCGTCCTTGGGGGCCTCCTTCTTGGCTTCACATGCGCACGCCTTCGCGGGTGCGGCTTTGGGCTCCTCGCACTTGGCGGGAGCCTCCTTAGTCTTCTTTTCTTTCTTCTTGAACAGGTTGGAGAAGAATCCCATCTTCAGGCCTCCTTTGCGGCGTGTGCGGCGGTGTTCTTTTCCTGGTCGATAGTCTTCTGGGACTTCACGGGGGTGGGTCCGAGCGCCTTGATGGTGTCGATGAAGGCAGTCATGGTGGACTGGAACTTCTCTCCCTCGGAAGCGGAGACCCACTCGAGCTTCAGTCTCCTGGGGTCGAATCCGTACTGCTCGAGGACGAGCCTCAGCAGTGCGATCCTCCTCCTTGCCCTGTAGTTGCCGCCGATGTAGTGGCAGTCGGCAGGGTGGCATCCGAGGACGATGACTCCGTCCGCGCCTTTGGACAGTGCCCTGAGGACGAACTCGGGGTCGATCCTCGCGGAGCACATGGTCCTGATGATACGGAAGTTGGGAGGCATCTGACGCCTTCCGACTCCGGCGTTGTCGGCTCCCGCATAGGAGCACCAGTTGCAGCAGAATGCAACGATCAGAGGTTCAAATTCATCTGCCATTGATATCACTCCTTCTCCATGAGGGGGCCCTCGAACAGCGCATCGATCTCAGCTGTGATCTGCTTGTTCCTGAATCCTCTCTGTTCCATCGCTCCGGAGGGGCAGGCTGCGACGCAGCATCCGCATCCCTTGCAGAGACCGGCGTTGACCTGGGAGATGGGCCTTCCGTCCTCTCCCTTCACGATGGTGATCGCGTGGTACTCGCAGCAGCCCTCGCAGGTTCCGCATCCGTTGCAGACGGAGGGGTTGCTGACGGAAGCCACGATACCTTCGGAAAGCAGGTGGTCCTTGGTGATGATGGTGAGCATCCTGGAGGCTGCTCCGGATCCCTGGGCGATGCACTCGTCCATGAACTTGGGCCAGTGGGCCGTTCCTGCCACGAAGACACCCTCGGTGGCGAAGTCGACGGGCCTGAGTTTCTGGTGGGCCTCGAAGTAGAATCCGTCCTTGCTGATCGGGACCTTGACCATCTTGGCAAGGTGCTCCTTCTCCTCGCGCATGGGCGCGATTCCGACGGACAGGGCGAGGGTGTCCACGGGGATGGAGACGGTGTCTCCGAGGGTCGTGTCGTATGCCTTCACGAAGTTGCCGTCGTACTCGGGCAGTTTGTCCTCGCACTCGCGGCGGAGGAACCTGACTCCGAGCTGGCAGGCCTTGTAGTAGAGGTCCTCGCGGAAGGAGTAGGTCCTGATGTCCTTGTGGATGATGGTGACGTTGGCGGTCGGGTCCTTCATCTTGATCTGGATGGCGTTCCTGATCGCTCCGGCGCAGCAGACACGGCTGCAGTATCCGACCTTCTCGTTCCTGGAACCGACGCACTGGATGAAGACGACGTTCTTTCCGGTGAAGTCTCCGGCGGCGACCTTCTTCTCCAGCTCGACGTAGGTGAGGACCTTGGGGTCGGAGCCGTAGTTGTACTCGACGGGCTGGTACTGTGCGGAACCGACCGCGAACAGCACTGCTCCGGCGGGGACTTCCTCTCCGCTCTTGAGCTTGACGGAGAAGTTTCCGACGTATCCGGGGATGTCCTCGATCTCGGCGTTGGTGTGCACCTTGATCTTGGGGCAGTTCTCGACTTTCTTGATGGTCTCTGCGAGGAATTCGGAGACGAGCTTTCCATCCTCCTTGTGGACGAAGTTCCTGGCGAATCCTCCGAGCTCGGACTCCCTCTCGAAGAGGTTGACCTCGACTCCCTGTGCGGCGATGTCGAGGGCGGCGGTCATTCCGGTGATTCCTCCTCCGATGATGGCGGCGGACTGGGTGACGGGGATCTCGGCTCCCTCGAGAGGCTCGAGGAGGCATGCCTTGGCGATTGCCATCCTGACGAGGTCCTTGGCCTTCACGGTGGCGGCCTCGGGGGCGTGCATGTGGATCCAGGAGCACTGGTCGCGGATGTTTGCCATGTTGTAGAGGTACTTGTTCAGTCCTCCGTTCCTGCAGGCCTCCCTGAAGAGAGGCTCGTGGGTCCTGGGGGTGCAGGAGGCGACGACGACCCTGTTCAGGTCGTATTTCGTGATGGCCTCGCTGATCTCGGTGAGGCAGTCCTGTGCGCAGGCGTATTTGGTCTCGGCCGCGTACACGACGTTCGGGAGGGTCTTGGCGTACTCGGTGACCTCGGGTACGTTGACGACGGATCCGATGTTGATACCGCAGTGGCAGATCCATACTCCGACACGGGGCTCCTTTCCTGCGACGTCCTTCTCGGCGGGGTACACCTTGGGCTTGCAGGGCTCGAACTCGGGGTCGTTGACGATGAACGCACCGGCCTTGGCGGAGGCACCGGATGCCTCTGCGACGGAGGTCGGGATGTCCTTGGGTGCTGCGAAGGCACCGGTGACGAAGATTCCCTTCCTGGTGGTCTCGAGGGGGTTGAAGACGGAGGTCTTCGCGAATCCGTACTCGTTCAGCTCGATTCCGAGGGTCTCGGCGAGCTCCTCGGCTCCCGCGGGAGGCTCGAGTCCGACGGACAGGACGACCATGTCGAAGGTCTTGGAGCATGCGTCGTTGTTCTTGTCGGTGTAGTTGACGGTGACCTGGTGGGTCTCGGGGTCCTCCTCGACGTTGGACACACGGGCTCCCCTGTGCATGTGGATGCCGTACTCGTCCTCGGCCCTCTTGATGTAGGCCTCGAACTCCTTTCCGTAGGATCTGATATCCATGAAGAAGATGTCCTCGTCGACATCTCCGTGCTCCTTGGTGATCTGCGCCTGCTTGGTCGCGTACATGCAGCACACGGACGAGCAGTAGGTCTTCCAGCTCTTCTTGTGGGACCTGGAACCGCAGCACTGGATCCAGGCGACGGATTTGGGTCCGACCTCGCCTGCGTGCTTCTGGGGGACACCGAACTTGTCCTTCACGATGGTGGAGGGTATCGGGATGTGTCCGTCGAACGGTCCGGCGGCTCCCTCGAGCCTCTCGTACTCGAGAGCGGTGACAACATTGGGGAACCTTCCGTATCCGTATTCGGATCCGTTCTTGGCGTCCCATACCTTGAATCCTGCGGCGACGATGACGGATCCGACGTTCAGCTCGATCATCTCGTCCTTCTCGTCGTAGTGGATGGCCTGCTTTCCGCAGACCTTCGCGCAGACACCGCACTTGTCCTCGAGGAGTTTCTTACACTTGCCCGCGTCGATAAGGGCGACCCTGGGGACGGCCTGTGCGTGGGGGATGTAGATTGCCCTCCTGGTGGAGAGTCCATACTCGAACTCGTTCGGAATGCCCCTGGTGGGACATTTGGCGACGCAGTCTCCGCATGCGGTACAGGATTTGGGATCAACGTACCTGGCCTTCTTCAGGACCTTGACGGTGAAGTTTCCGGCCTCGCCGAGGACTTCCTTGACCTCATGGTAGGTCAGGACGGTGATGTTCGGATGTCCGGCACAGTCGGCCATCTTGGGCGACAGGATACATGCCGAGCAATCGTTGGTCGGGAAAGTCTTGTCAAGCATGCACATCGTTCCGCCGATCGTGGGGAGTTTGTCCACCACGTAGACGTGGATGTTCCTGTCTGCAAGGTCCAGAGCAGCCTGGATTCCGGCGATTCCTCCGCCGATCACTAGTGCAGATTTGGTTGTCAATTCATTACCTCCGTTCCCAATTGTTGGTTGGAATGACTGGAGAATGTGGATTGGCTATTAAAACACTTATTATGAAATCTTTAAATAATAAAAATACCTTTAATTAAAGACTTCGAATGGTCAAATTAAAATTTGGCCGTACAATTTTTAGGTTAACCGAATTTTAATTGTGCCAGCACATCAAGATGTTGCATAAAAACGGTATTACCGAAATCGGCAAATCAACTCATTTTTAAGTATGTCATATGCATACGAAAACATAAAATCGTATGCAATTCAAAATATGCCTAAATTTTATGACAGGTGCGGCGGAGAACGAATGTATTAAATACTCAGGGATGGACGAACTTTTTGATAAATCCAATCTGGCACATCTGCATGGGCGGAGCATGCGGTATCCATCCCGAAAAACCCCGCCGGGACCCGCCGGCGTTAAGGCATGACAAAACCCCGAAGATTCCCGCCTGCGCACTGTCCAGCGGGATCCGCGTGACAGCCGTTTCCGTCGGCCGGAACGGCCTTCGGCGATGCCAAAAATTTAATTCCGCCGGACATTGGAGGAGATGAGATGACCGTCAAATCGATACGCGGAAGGCGCAGGTACATAGCGTTCGTCACGGCACCGGGAATGACCAAACCCGATATGGTCGCGGCCATACCCGGAGGGAAGACGTATAACGTCATCCAGTGCGCCGAAGGCATGGCGATCGTCCGCTGCAGCCCCGCCGACGTCGAACGCTGCGTCAGGGCGGTGAAGGTCTGCGACCCCACCGCATACCCCGTGAAAACATCTGGCACATTGCGTACGCTGCGCGACTACTACCCTGTTCTGAAAAGGAATGCGCCGCCGAAACCGCCCCGCGGAGGCTGTGCGCCGCCCAAACACCGAGCCTTTATAGACACGCGTAGAAACTAAAACATCGCCATTATATAGTGCCCCTGCATTCCCACGTTCCGAGAGGAATACGAATGCAACCAGGACAAATGGCATATGATCGGGGAATCACCGTTTTCTCCCCCGACGGAAGGCTGTTCCAGGTAGAGTACGCCCGCGAAGCCGTCAAGAAAGGAACGACGACGATTGGAATCAAAATCAAAGACGGCGTACTTCTGGTCGTCGACAAAAGGGTATCCAGCAGACTCGTGGAGCCCGAGTCGATCGAGAAGATCTACGACATCGACGACTACATCGGTTGCGCGACATCCGGTCTCGTGGCGGACGCCAGGATCCTCGTGGATCAGGCCAGGAAGGAAGCGCAGATCCACAAGGTCAACTACGGCGAGAACATCGGCGTGGAGATGCTGACGAAGAAGATCTGCGACTACGAGCAGGGCTACACCCAGTACGGGGGAGCGAGGCCTTTCGGCACCGCACTCCTCGTGGCGGGTACCGACGACCTCGGAACCCACCTGTTCGAGACCGACCCCTCGGGAGCGCTCATCGCATACAAGGCGTCCTGCATCGGCACCGGCCGCCCCGTGGTCATGGACATCTTCGAGAAGGAATTCAAGGACAACATGTCCTTCGATGCCGCCCTCAAACTCGCCCTCAGCGCCCTCTCGGCCGCCATAGAGGAGAAACTCAACCCCGATTCCATCGAGATCGGAGTCGTCAAGGCGAACGAGAAGTTCAGGAGACTCTCCGGCGAGGAGAAGGCGAAGGCGATCGCCAAGTCCGAGGAGAAGGAAAAGAAACCCAGATCCTCGTCCAAGGCCGCCACCCAGAAGACCGAATCCGAGGAGTGATCCCCTTGGTAGACCTCGACGATGCGATCGTAGCCCGGCTCGAGAGCCACGGCGAAAGGTTCGAGATCCTTCTCGACCCCGCGGCCATGGACCTCATGAAGCAGGGCAAAGAGGTCGACCTGGAGAAGTATCTCGCGGTGGAGGACGTATTCAAAGACGCCCGCAAGGGCACCCGCCCCGCGGAATCGGCGATAAAAGAGGTCTTCGGGACCGAAGATATCGCAGCTATCGCGAAACACATCATCGACAAGGGGGAGGTCCAGATGACGGCCGAGCAGCGCAGGGAGCTGCTCGAGGCGAAGAAGAGGCAGATCATCACCTACATCTCCGCCAACGCCATCAACCCCCAGACGAAACTCCCGCATCCTCCGAAGAGGATCGAGATAGCCCTCGAGGAGGGCAAGTTCCACGTGGACCCGTTCAAACCGTTCGACAGGGAGATCGAGGAGGCCATGAAGGTCCTCCGTCCCCTCCTCCCCATCCGGTTCGAGAAGAGCAGGATCGCCATAAGGCTGAAGGGCGAGGACTACGGACGCTGCATCGAGGAGATGAGCAGATACGGGATCGTCGACAGGGAGGAATGGACGGCCGACGGATCGTGGATCGGTACGATGGAGATCCCGGCCGGACTGATCACCGAACTGACCGACAAACTGAAGAACAGGACCCACGGAAACGCAGCAATCAAACTGATGGGTTCGTGATTTTTACATTTCAGAGAGTGATAAAATGGAAAAAAGAAACGCCAGACAGACCCGTGCGATCGTGGTCCCCGGGGATATTCTCGGCGACAGCGACGAGTACAGGACGGGTGAGAACGCATATGCGTCCGACGGCAAGATCCGTTCCCTCGTCACGGGACTCAGGACATTCACGGGGGACACCGTCAGCGTCATCCCCATGGGCGGATGCTACATGCCCGTCACGGGGGACACCGTCATCGGCATCATCTCGGACGTCGGACCGTCCAACTGGATGCTGGATATCAACTCCCCCTATCCCGCGCCGCTCCACGTGAGCGAAGTGCCGTGGAAGGTGGAATTCGGCGACACCTCCAGATTCCTGACCGTAGGGGACGTGGTCCTCCTGAAGGTCCTCATGGTGGACGAGGCGAAGAAGATCTCCGTCACCATGAAGGATGCGGGACTGAGGAAGATCGAGGGAGGACAGCTCGTCGAGATCTCCCACTCCAAGATCTCGAGGGTCATCGGCAAAGGCGGATCGATGATCCAGATGCTGAAGAACATGACCGACTGCCGCATATTCGTCGGTCAGAACGGAAGGATTTGGGTGGACGGCGACGACGAGAACGTGGAAGTCGCCGCAGAGGCGATTAAGATCATCGAGGCGGAGGCAAGGTCCTCGCACCTCACGGACAGGGTGAGGGAGTTCATCGAGAAGAGGCTCCCCCAGTCCGAATACACAGAGGAGGGTTCCGAATGAGCGGACACACAGACATGGTATTGGTTAACGAAGAAGGGATCAGGATCGACGGACGCAGGACCGACGAGAAGAGGCCCATCCGCATCGAGGCGGGCGTTCTGAAGAACGCGGACGGTTCCTGCTACCTCGAGATCGGGAAGAACAAGGTCCTCTGCGCGGTCTACGGACCCAGGGAATGCAGGCCCAGGCATCTGCAGGACCCCACCAAAGCCATCGTCCAGTGCAAATACAACATGGAGGCCTACTCCGTCACCGACAGGAAGAGACCCGGGACCGACAGGAGGTCCGTCGAGATCTCCAAGCTCATCTCCGAGGCCCTGAGCAGCGTCATACAGCTCGAGCTGTATCCCCGCGCATCCATCGACGTGTACATCGAGATCCTCCAGGCGAACGCGGGCACCAGGTGCGCCGGGCTCACCGCCGCATCCGTGGCCCTCGCCGACGCGGGCATCCCCATGAGGGACATCGTCCCCGCCATCGCCTGCGGAAAGGCCGACGGGAAGGTCCTCCTGGACCTGAACAAGGAAGAGGACAACTACGGGCAGGCCGACGTGCCCCTCGCCATCGTCCCCTCCACCGACGAGATCGTCCTCCTCCAGATGGACGGCAACATGACCAGGGAGGAACTGGAATACGGACTCGACATGGCATTCAAGGCGGCCCACGAGGTCGGGGACCTCCAGAAGGACGCCCTGAGAAGGCGCTACACCGAGATCTCCAAGAAGGAAGGTGCTTCCGATGAGTAACTACGTCATATCCCAGATCAAGAGGGACCACATCATCAACCTCCTCGCCGAAGGCAAGAGGGAGGACGGCAGACAGTTCGACGAGGTCAGGAAGATCTCCGTCGAGACCGGCATCATCGAATCCGCGGAGGGTTCCGCGAGGGTGCACCTCGGGAACACCGACGTCATCGCGGGTATCAAGGTCATCCCCGGAACCCCCTACATGGACTCCCCCGGGGACGGTGTCCTCACCACCGGCGCGGAACTCATCCCCCTGGCACACGAGACCTTCGAACCCGGACCCCCCAGCGAGGAGGCCATCGAACTGGCCCGTGTCGTGGACCGCGGCATCCGCGAGTCCGGAATGATCGACGTCAAACAGCTGTGCATGAAGAAGGGCGAGGAGATCTGGATGGTCTTCATCGACATCTACGCCCTCGACTACGACGGCAACCTGTTCGACGCTGCGAACCTGGCGGCGGTATGCGCGCTCAAGAGCGCCATCGTCCCTTGGAAACAGTACGGGAAATGCAGGACCGACGACGAAGGAAACGTGACTGAGATGGACGACGTGCCCATGCCGGTCACGTGCCTCCCCATATCGGTCACAGAATGCAAAATAGGCAATGATTTAATAGTAGACCCTAATTTCGACGAGGAAGCAATCTCCACGGCCCGCCTCACCGTCACAACCGACGATAATGGCAATTTCAGGGCCATGCAGAAAGGCGGAAAGGGATCGATCACCCGCGGTGACCTCTCGCTCTGCCTTGACAGGGCCGTCGAGATAGGCAAACAGATCAGAAACATCATCGGGTGATTCAAAATGGCAAAAAGAACAGCCAAGGCAGGAACGGCCGGAAGATTCGGCGCAAGGTACGGAGTCGTTGTACGCAACAGGGTGAAGTCCATCGAGGCCCACCAGAAGGCGAAGCACGAGTGCCCCCAGTGCCACCACATGTCCGTCAAGAGGGTATGCTCCGGCATCTGGGAGTGCAGGCACTGCGGAAACAAGTTCGCCGCAGCCGCATACAGCCCCAGGACCAAGAAGACGACCAACGCACTCGTCGCGGCCAAAGCGGCCAAGGCAGCCGAGACCGCGCCCGTCGCAGACGCTCCCGCAGAACAGTGATCCGGACTGGTGGTCCGAATGTACAGATGCGCGAAGTGCAACGAGCCCATCAGGAACATGTCCCCGATCGGACTCCAGTGCGACAAATGCGGATCCAGGATCTTCGTCAAGGAAAGGCCCAACGTCAAGAAGGTCCTCAGATCCGATTGATATGCCGACAGCGGTACTCAGGATAACATCCGGCAGCGCCGGGAGGATCGCATCCGCGATAGAGCCGGAAGCCCGGCGCGACCTCCTGAGGACCCATACGGAGATACATACCGAGAACGGAGGGGCCGTCATGCGCATAGAGGCGGACGATACGTCCGCCATGCGTGCGGCCCTCAACTCGTTCCTCGAGTGCATAATGATCACCGAGGACATCGACAGGATTACGAGGGAATCTAAATGAACGGAATCAGCCCCCAGCTTCAGAACCAGATAACTCAGTACCAGCAGGTACAGCAGCAGCTCCAGACAGTCATGACCCAGAAGAGTCAGATGGAGTCCCAGCAGAGGGAACTCCAGAGGACCGTCGACGAGCTCTCCAAGGCCGAAGGGGACGTGTACAGGAACGTCGGCATGCTCCTGATAAAGGTCTCCGACAAGGCCGCCCTGAAGGATGAGCTGGAGGAGTCCCTCGAGACCCTCGGCATCAGGATCAGGGGACTCGAGAGGCAGGAGAAGGACCTCCGCGAGAAGTACGAGGTCCTCGGCGACGCCATCAACAGGGCCATGGGCAACGCACCCGCACCCTCCGCCCGCCCCGGCAGCGAAGAGTAAAACAATCCAGGGAACGTACCCGCCGGTGCGTTCCCTTTACACTTTTTATAACAAAACCCGAATTACGGGTCATGTCAGACGCACTGGTCCTAAAGGACGTGCACAAGGTCTACGGGGACCGCGAGGCCGTCAAAGGGATAAGTTTCTCCGTCGGAGAAGGCGAGATCTTCGGTCTCATCGGCCCCAACGGCGCCGGCAAGACCACCACCCTGAGGATGATCTGCACTCTGCTGCAGGTGACCGAGGGTACCATAACCGTATGCGGGCACGACGTGATGACCGAATCCGACGAGGTCAGGAAGATCATCAGTTATCTTCCCGAGGATTCCGGGGCATACAAGGACCTGACGGGACGTCAGTACATCCACTTCATGGCGGCATTCTTCGCCGAAGGGGAGAAATTCAAGGAGATGGTGGACAAGGGAATCGCCCTGTCCAAACTCGGCGACAGGATAGATTCCAAGGTCAGCACCTACAGCAAGGGGATGATGAGGAGACTCCTCATCGCAAGGGCCATGATGCCCGAACCCAAACTGGCGGTCATGGACGAGATCACGTCGGGCCTCGACGTGATGAACGCCTATGAGATAAGGGAGCTCGTCCGCGATATCGCGAAACAGGGCGTCACCGTCCTCGTGTCGAGCCACAACATGTTCGAGGTGGAGAGCCTCTGCGGCCGCGTGGCGATGATCAACCACGGGAACATCGTCGAATACGGCACCCCTGCGGAACTCAAGGAGAAATACGGTGCGAACAACCTCGAAGAAGTGTTCGTGAAGGCGGTGAAGAAATGAACCATCTCGCCAACATCGTGAAGAAGGAACTGAGGGAACTCCTCACACCGGGCGCCATTCTTTCCGTGGTCGTCATCATGGTGCTGTTCATCTGCGTCGGCACCGCCATAGGCGGCGAGAGCGAGAAGTCCTCCGCGGCGGCCGACGTCGGGGTCGTATACGGCGCCGGATACGGCGCCGAAACCGCGACAGAGTACGGCGATCTCGATACAGCGGGGGAGATCAGACTGCTGGTACTCCAGTCGTATATGGCCGTGTACGGGGTCGAGAAAGATACCGCCGAATCATCCATAACCTATCTCGACGTCGCCTACGGGGACGGGAATGGGATAATATCCGCCATAGAAAGCAAAGACCTGTCGTATGTCATAGCCATACCCGATTCGATAACCGACGGCATCCAACTCATCAAAGCGGCCGATGAGAATGCGAGGACCGTTCCCGTCGGCACCTACTTCGTCTACAAGAACGAAGGGGTCTTCAGTTCCGTATCCAGTTCCCTGGGCGTCTCCCTGGTCAGCGAGATGAGCACGCTCCTCTCCTACAAACTGATCGGGGACGAGATCGGAAGCGGCACCGCTCTCATGATGTCGCCCCTCTCCTACGGAGGCAGCGGCAACCACACCGGGGTGAACGGGACGGTCTACGACAACATCACCCCCTACTCCCTCTCCAGCTCCACCATGAGCCAGGGAATGATGATTCCGCTGGTGGTCATGATCGTCATCCTGATGGTCGGCAGCGTCGTCATATCCTCCATGGGAAGCGAAAAGGAGAACAAGACGCTGGAAACCCTCCTCACGATGCCCATCAGAAGGACCTCCATCATCGGAGGGAAACTCCTCGCGGCGGCCATCATGGGTCTGATCTACGGAGTGGCATACATGATCGGCATGATGTTCTACACGTCGGGGCTCACCGTCGGGGCTGATGCGGTCAACCTGTCGGAATACGGCCTCGCCCTCGGCGTGACCGACTGGATCCTGCTGATGGTGATCCTGTTCCTAGCCATCTTCAGTGCCCTCGGCATCTGCATGATTCTCGGGGCGTTCACCAAGAACTACAAGATGGCTCAGCAGATGACCATGCCCATCAGTTTCCTGGCGGTCATCCCGATGTTCGTCTTCATCTTCATGAGCTGGGACGCCATGCCCGCCGTGGGCAAGGCGCTGCTGTTCCTCATACCGTTCTCTCATCCGATGATGGCCATGACGAACCTCATGTTCGGGGACATGACACTCATATTCGGGGGCATCGCATATCTGCTGGCATTCGATGCGGCGATGATCCTCATCACCGTCAAAATATACAACTCCGACATACTGATAACAGGTCTCGACCAATCCAAGTTCGTGAAGAACCTGAAGAAGGCGGTCAATTTCGGAAAAATAGGGAAGAAGGGCGATGACGGCAACTGAAGTGGCAGACATACTCAGGAACGGCGGAAAGAAGGTCATACTGGTCCACGGGAACGCGGACACCGATGCCATAGGCTCCGCCTATGCTCTGGCGAACGCATTCCCGGAGGCGGACATATATGCCCCGGCCGGGGTGGACCGCGTCGCGAAGGTCGTGGCGGACAAACTGGAGATGAAGTTCCTGGAAGACTGCGACCTATCCGCATACGACCTGGTCGTGATAGTGGACACGTCATCCCCCGAACACCTCCAGAAAACAGATCTGGCACTTCCTCCGGACTGCCTCGTCATAGACCACCACACTCCCACCGGGAAATGGGAGGGGATGCGTTTCTTCTGCGACGATACGCGCCCGTCCTGCTGCGAGATAATCAAGGAGATTATAGAATCCGCGGGGCTGGAGATCGACAGGAAATCAGGTCTGGCACTTCTCGGCGGAATGCTCACAGACAGCGGCCATTTCCAGTTCTCCGATCCGAAGATGCTCCGTGCGTTCGCGGACATCCTGGAGAAGTGCAATATCCCCATGGACGAAGCGCTCCGTCTCACCCGCGCCCCCGTCAACATGAGCGAACGCATGGCGGCCATGAAGGCGGTCGGACGTTCCAAGTTCGACAGGGTCGGAGACATGATCGTCGCCGTATCCTACAGCAGCAGCTTCGAGGCGGCATCCTGCAGGGCCCTGATGGCGTCCGGTGCGGACGTGGTGTTCGTGGGATCCCAGAGGGAGAACGAATTCCGTGTGAGCGGACGCGCCTCCCAGGAGATGATCCGCAGGGGGATCACCCTCGACACCATCCTCGGGGACCTGAGCCACGAGACCGACACGGACGGAGGCGGTCACGACGGGGCCGCCGGGATGACCGGCACCGGCGATGCCGAGGCCATGGTCCACATGTGTATGATGAAGACCATGGACGAATTCAGGAAAGTGAAGGCGCGCATGGACGCGCAGAACGGGGAAAACCCCGAAGAATGAAACTCATCTTCCCGGAGGGATTTTCCCTCCGGAAAGACTTTTTTAAAGGAATTTCAGCGGAGCTTCTTGACGCTCTCGAAGACCGCCTTCATCTTCTCGTAGTTCTCGGGAGATTTCCCGAAGTACTCGGCCACAGGTGCCAGCACCTTGTTTATGCCGTCCGCCACACCGGATTTGAGGTCCACGGGACTGAGCTTTCCGGAGAAGTAGTCCGCTGTGAGTTCCTCGTAGCTTCCGTAATCGACGTTGCCGCCGTACTTCTCGGGGCGCTCGATGTGGATGGTGCCGAAGCGCGGGAAGAGGACGTAACGGGACATCATGAGCATGGGATTCTCCCCTTCCTTCTCCTTCTCGGGCGGGCAGTACGCCTTCTTGATCTTCTGCCTGACATCGTCGGGCGTATCGTGGATATTGATGCTGCTGGTGGGGTCGGATTTGGACATTTTCATCTCGATCATGCCCTGGGCCTGCGCATCGATACCCTCGGTCTTCTGCAGTTCCTTGACGCCCTCGGGGTTCATCCTGGAACCTCCCTTGAGTCCGGGGAGCAGGGGGGTGTGCAGTGCGATGGGTTTCTTCCATCCCAGTTTGTCCGCGGCGTCGCGGGCGAGCATGTGGGCCCTCCTCTGGTCGATGCCTGCGTACGCCAGGTCGATGCCCATGTGGAACATGTCGGTGGCCTGCATGAGAGGGTACACCACCTTGGAGGAGTCCAGCTCGGCCTCGTCCTCCTTCCTTCCCATGATGGTCATGGCCCTTTTGACCCTGGACAGGGATGTGGCCTTTCCGACCTTGATGAGTTTCTCCCAGTAGTCGATGTCGTCGAGGACCTCGCTGGCGAACTTGAATTCCACCTTGTCCCTGGGGACACCGAGCGCCACGAAGCAGTCCTCCATATATCTGGCACATATCTGGATGTTCTCGAGGCTGCCCCCGAGCTTATCGTTGATGTAGGCATGCCAGTCGGCCCACAGGATGATCACTTTGAATCCTGCGTCGCAGAGGTCCTTGATCTTGGAAGTGACCAGCGCCCACCCCATGTGGACGAGTCCTGACGGTTCGAACCCGATATATGCGAGCGGCTGCTCCTTGGTATTCAGGAGTTCCCTGAGCTCGTCCTCGTTCACAAGCTCCATCGCATTCCTGGTCACTAAGGCCATCCTTTCTTCGGTGTTCATGTGTATCGTGGCCGAGATTGGTTTGACCTATAATAAAAAATCGGGATTGGTCATGTTTGCGGAGTCCGATAACCCCCGGCATCCTGTCCGAACGGCAAACGGGCTGCGATCATCTGGCTCTGATTCCGACCGATTTGTTATAGGACTTCGAAATGGCTTCAGCCATCGTTTTTTCCGAATTTGTCCATGACGGTTTTTGCGGTCTCG
>CAZHJV010000034.1:0-15401 GCA_964533525.1 uncultured Methanomassiliicoccales archaeon
TGATGTCCTCCGCCCTGACCTCCGTGTGTCTGGAATGAGGGAACCAGAATATGTCGTCGCATCCCCTGAGGAGGGGTTCGTCCTTGGCGACGGCCCTGTGGGCGAATACGCCCGACATCTTCGATTTCAGGGGGTATTTCTCGATGCCGTAGTGGTACTTCAGTCCGGCCTGCGCCCCCCAGCAGATGTGGAGGGTGGAGAAGACATTCTTCTTGGACCATTCCATGATCTCGCAGAGTTCGTCCCAGTAGTCGACGCTCTCGAAATCGAAGTTCTCCACCGGGGCCCCGGTTATGATGAGGCCGTCCCACTTCCTGTTCTTCACGTCCTCGAAGCGGTCGTAGAAACGGTCCAGGTATTCCTGGGATGTGTTTTTGGATGTGTGGGAACTCATCTGAAGGAGGCGTACGTTGACCTGCAGGGGGCTGTTGGACAGCAGTCTCATCAGCTGTATCTCCGTCTCCACCTTGGTGGGCATGAGGTTCAGGATGAGCAGGTCCAGCGGACGTATGTCCTGCGCGGCGGCGCGGTTCTCGCCCATGACGAATATATTCTCGTTCTCGAGGACTGCGGCCGCAGGGAGGTCGTTCGGTACTTTTATCGGCAATTCGGTTCGCTCCTTCGGATGGGTTCCGTATCAAGGGTTTCAGTCAAATATTCCCATGCTTACATATTTATCGCCGCCGTCCGGCAGGATGGCGACGACCTTCTTCCCGGGATTCTCCCTGGCGATCTCGATCGCCATGAAGACGTTGGCCCCGGCGGATATGCCTGCGAATATGCCTTCCTCCCTGGCGAGGCGCCTGGTCGTATCGATGGCATCGTCCCCTTTCACGGTCCTGATCTCGGAGACCACGCTCCTGTCGAGGTTCCCCGGGACGAAGTTGGCCCCGATCCCCTGGATCTTGTGGGGTCCGGCCTGTCCTCCGGTGATGAGGGCGCTCTCCGCGGGTTCCACCGCAACGGTCTTCGCGTCGGATCCGGCGTCTTTGAGGGCCCATGCGATGCCGGATATGGTGCCTCCGGTGCCGAATCCCGCGACAACGCAGTCCACATCGGGGAGGTCGGCGAGGATCTCCCTTCCGGTGCCCGCCCTGTGGGAGAGGAGGTTGGCGGGGTTGTCGAACTGTCCCAGGCTGATGGATCCGGGGGTCTCCTTCAGGAGTTCGTCGGTCTTGTCGAGGGTCCCTTTCATTCCCAGTTTCCCGGGTGTGAGTACGAGTTCCGCGCCGTAGGCCTTCATGTAGGCCTGCCTTTCCTTGGACATGGTGTCGGGCATCACGAGGACGCACCTGTATCCGCGGACCGCGGAGATCATGGCGATGGCTATGCCGGTGTTCCCCGAGGTGGGTTCGATTATGGTTCCGCCCTGTTTCAGGAGGCCCCTAGCCTCCGCGTCGTTGATCATGGAGAGGACGGCGCGGTCCTTGACGGATCCGCCGGGGTTCTTCCCTTCGACTTTGACGTAGACCTCGCTTCCTGCGGGGACCATTCTGTTCAGCCTGATCAGAGGCGTATTCCCGATGGCTTCGGTCAGAGAGTTATACAGTGCCATGTTCTTAACGATTGATGATATAGTATAAATTTTAATGCATACCTAAACTATCGTTTTGATTCTTATGTGAATATTAACAATAATTTATTCTTCATATGCTTACGTTATTCCGATAATCCTTTGATTTCGGCGGAATATTATTCTTATACGCAGTTAGCGATAGTTAACATCAAATTTAAAAGCCATAAGGCCCAATCGAGCAGTCATGGATGAGGCGGCGTACACGGACTCGGAGAGGACGCACCTTCTGATATGCACGGTCTCCGGCGCATTCATCACCCCTCTCATGAGCACGATGCTGAACCTCGCGCTCGTATTCATCGGGTCCGAGTTCGCCGTGGGCTCCCGCAGCCTGGGATACGTCAACACCATGTTCCTGATGGGTTCGGTCATCGCCATGGTGCCCGCCGCCAAGATAGCGAGCATATACGGGATGAAGAGGATATTCGTCCTCGGCCTCATCGTCACCGGCGCCACCGCGTTCCTGGCCATGCTCAGTCCCACGTTCTGGTTCTTCATCGCCATGCGTTTCGCCATAGGTTTCGGATCCGCCATGATAGGCGTTACGTCCGTGGCCATGCTCACGTACGTCTTCCCCGTCCACAGGCGCGGATGGGCCATAGGGATCAACACCACGGCCGTGTACCTCGGCCTCTCGCTGGGACCCACAATCGGCGGTCTCGTGTCGGACACCGTGGGGTGGAGGGCGTGTTTCGTCATAGTCGTCGCGCTCGTGGCCGCATCCCTGTTCTTCGTGTCGCACTTCCGCAGGGAGGTGGTCCCCATGCCGGGGGAGGAGATGGATTGGAAAGGTTCCGCGATATGGGGGATCTCGGTATTCGTCCTCATGTTCGGGGTCATCAACATCACCTCCGATTTCGCCCCGTACGCCGTCGCGGCGGGGATATGTCTCACCCTCGCCACCGTCCGCTACCTCTCCAGGTGCGCGAATCCCGTCCTCAACCCCCGTCTGTTCCGCATCAAGGTGTTCCGCAGGTCCAGCGTCGCCGCGTTCATGAACTACGGGGCGTCCTACTCCGTGGCGTTCTTCATGTCTCTCTACCTTCAGAGCATAGGAGAGATGTCCGCCACCGAGGCGGGCGCCCTCATGCTCGTGCAGCCCGCATTCCAGGTCCTCCTGGCGGCGAGGATGGGCGCATTATCCGACAGGATGGCCGATAAACGCATCCTCCCCACCCTCGGGATGGCCGTCGTGAGCGCCGGGGTGGCCATGTTCCTGTTCCTCGGGACCGAATTCTCCCTGCCGTACACCGTCGTTCTCCTGTCGGTCATCGGGATCGGGATGGGGATATTCGCGCCCCCGAACACATCCGTCATAATGTCGGCGGTCCCGGGGGAATACCGGGGAGAGGCGTCCGGCGTCGTATCCGTGGTCCGTCAGACGGGCATGATGGTATCCATGGGCATCGCCATGGCCGCCATAGCCGTCATCATGGGATCCGCGGACAATCTCAACCCCTCCACCTACGGCGATTTCGCGGACGTGCTGCATCTGGCGTTCTCGATATGCCTGCTGATGTGCGCAGTGGGCCTCGTCTGCTCCTGGTTCAGGGGAAGCGGGGATAAGGATGACCTTAACCGCGTTTGAGGGTCCTTTAAACTCGAAAACACCTAAATACTGTGTTTCCGCATTGTAAGAGAATGGATAAGGAGAGGCTGGAGGCTTCCCGCAGGAACTACAATTTCCAGAAGATCATCGCCGCGGTCGGCGCGGTCCTCATGATCGGGAAGTTCCTGGCGTACTTCATCACCGGGTCCGTGGCGATCCTCACGGACGCCCTGGAGAGCATAGTCAACGTGGCCGCGGGCGTGATCGGGGTGTATGCGCTCTACCTCACCATGCAGCCGGCGGATGACTCCCACCCTTACGGCCACGGGAAGGTGGAACTGATCTCCTCCTCCATCGAAGGCAGCATGATCTCGATCGCCGGGTTCATGATCATCTTCGAATCGGTGGACAGGCTTCTCAATCCGACGGACATAACCTCCCTGGACATCGGTCTCGTGATCGTGGCCGCCGCCGCACTGGTCAATTTCGCCATGGGCATGACCGCCGTCAGGATGGGCAGGTCGACCGGTTCCGTGGCCCTGGAGGCCAGCGGAAAGCATCTCTGCAGCGACACGTATTCCTCCGTGGGAATCATCCTGGGACTCTGCGTCGTCTATGCGGGCGACCTCCTGGGTTACGACCTCGGCATCTTCGATCCGATAATGGCGCTGATCTTCGGAGCCGTCATCATCGCCACCGGGATCCGCGTCCTCCTGAAGTCGATGAACGGGATCATGGACCATGCGGACATCGAGGTCCTCAGGGCCGTCACCCGCTGCATCAACCAGAACAGGGATCCGCGCGTCATCGACGTCCATCATCTCAGGGTAACGAGATACGGTTCCAACATCCACGTGGAGGCCCATATGACTGTCCCGGGAAGACTGTCCGTCAGCGCCGTCGAGGACATAACCGACAGATTCACCTCCTCGATAAGGGAACATCTGGGGGCCGATGCCGACGTGACGTTCATGGCGGAATCCTGCGACAGCATGTTCTGCAGGTTCTGTCAGGAGACGGACTGTCCCGACCGCGCCGTCGGATTCGTCGACATAAAGTATCTGGGTATCGACACGATCATCAAGAACGACACCCATTACATGAAGGCGGCCCGCGGGAAGAAGAAAGTCTGAATTTCAGGAGCGCCGATGCGTTCCCATTCGATCGTTTTGAAGATCGATCCCAGGGCTTGAGACGAAAAAGAAAAGCGCTCCGACGCAGTGTTCTGCCGCTGGACAAAAGGCCCCCGGCAAAACCGGCATACAGAACTGCCGGCGGGAAGGAGCATCGAAAGTACAGAGAAAGTCGGGAGGTATGGCATGAGGATAATAAGCGAAGAATCGGTCAAACTGATAAAAGAGCACATGTCCGAGCTCGATCTGACCTTCCCCTGACGGAGGATACAGGTTTTTCAAGTTCTTCGAATCGCTGGACAGTCACATCGGCGGACTGCGTGCCGAGGGTAAAGAGGTCGACAGGAAGTTCATCGATGATGTCGGGCGCGGAATAGACGAATCCATCAAACCCGGCGAGGACATCGACTGCGGGGATCTGGAACGCAGAGCGAAATCCGAATGATCGGAGACAGGTTGCGAAGTAATTCGCGTTCGAGAAAACGATTTCCGATAGAGGATTCGCAGTGGTCTTCCAATCCCCCTGTCCGCCGGATAAGAGTGCTTCTATCTTTCCGTCGGGACAGGGTTTTTTACGGTTGTGCGCATACGGCTGGGTATGTTCGGGATCGGCAACAGGGACGTTCCGGAGAAGGTGCGCAGCGCGGGTCTGTCCAAGTGGTACGGGACGCTCTCCGACGCAGACAGGGTCAAGCTGAACAGATATCTGGACCGTGCGGATCCCTCGGACCCGTCGGCATTCATCTGTTCCGTGTCGAAACTCGCATCCGACGATCACAATTACAGGTTCGTCTCGTTCCTCTACGGCACCTCCGACGATGTGAAGATGGACGACATCCAGAGGTTCCGCATCATCGAGGCCGCGATCCCCGCTCTGTACAACACCGAGGAATACGACCGCTGCGACCTCGCCTGCGACAGGGGGTTGGAACTCCTCTCGAAGCCGAAGGTCATGGAACAGGTCCTCGCCGACGGCGGAGGGGTCCTTCCGGAATCTCTCTACTGCAGGAATTACAAGCTCAACGTCGCCGTCGGGGTCCGTTTCGACTACGACGAGGGCGACAGGCTCCTCGACGAGTTCGAGAAGAGGGGACTCATAAGCAGCGAGGACGTCGCATACAGGAAACAGGGGATAAAGGTCTTCAGGCTCCAGAGGACCTTCGATTCCATCTTCTCCATCAAGGAGAAGGACGAATAAGGGATCTCCATCCGATCTGCGGGATCACATCCACGGCCGGTTCCTCGTACGGGTGGACGCGGTCTATCGTCTCCAGGACATCTTCCAGATACTCCTTTCCGACGACGAATTCCAGACGGATCTCGTCCTCCACGGATACTTCCCCGGGTTTTCCGATGTATGGGTGGGAGCCTTCCTCGGTCTTCCACGTGCCTTTCACGGGGAAATAACGGAAGGAGCGCCTGTATCCGGGGTAGACGGGTTCCATTACGGCATCTATCGCATCCATGAGGATCTCCAGATGCGATGCGGGGACATCCACCCCTATGCCGAATATCTCACTCGGACCCGTCATTCCGGTCCTTCCCGGCTATGATGCGGTCGATGGCGGCCATGCGTTCGTCGATGTGTTTCATGGCCTTCTTCGCCCTTTTCTTGATGAACGAGACGCTGAGGAACGTCGCGAGCATGGTGGTGATCGGCAGCTGGTAGGCGAATCCCGCCACGATGCCGGTGGCCTTCCTGATGTCGGGCAGGGAGTTTATCTTGCGGACGAGGGTGCTGTTCTCGACTTCGGGAAGATTCCCTTTGAGGGATCTGTACATGAGTTTCTGCCCTCCCCATACGACCTCCATGCTCCACTGCACCTGTCCGAGGACGGGCGCGGGTACGCCGACGGGAACAGTCGTCTTATGAAGGATCGCCTTGCGGAAGTCCTCCGCGGTCCTTCCTTCGAACTCCGTCCAGTTGTAGCCTGCGGTGAAAAGGGAGTGGGCGTCGGATCCGGAGGTGGCGGCCCATCTGCCGGGATGGCGCTTTACGACGCACTGTGCCAGCTAATTGGAATACGGGTCGGGATGGCCTCCGTTGATGACCTCGAGGCCTTCCAGGGGGAGGTCGAACACCTTCTCCTGCATACCGTCCACATGGACGCTGAACGGATGGGGGGCGATGGCGACTCCGCCCTGTTCGTGGATGATGTCCACAGCCTCCTCGGGAGAGAGCCACTTCTCGGGTTTCTCGGTCAGCCAGAGGCCTATGACCTCCCCCTGGTCGGTCATGACCTCATCCCCGACCACCACCTCGATGTCGTCGAATCTGCGGGCGTACTTCTGTGCGATTATGCCGCCGGCGACCTCGTTGTGGTCGGTGATGCACAGGACGTCTAGACCCCTCCTCCTCGCGTCGTCGACCTGCTTCTCCGGGTCGATCACGGATTCCGGGAAGGACATAAGTCCCAGATTGTTGAAACCGGAGTAGTTCGTATGGACGTGGGTGTCTGCCTTTCCCATCCTCTCCATGGGGGAAGGATAATGTTAACCTATTTCAATTTGTACTAGCCTAAATTTTCTGTAAACGGACGGACGGGCCCGCCGCGGGGCGGGGGTCCCGTCCGGATAAAATGTCCCAGATGTCCGGATCAGGACTGTTCGGCGTAGTAGTATTCGCCGCTGGATTTCTGGCTTCTGTCCAGGTTGGATCCTTCCTTGTTGATCCTGGGCCTGTGGGTGTCCGCATCGCGCCTGAACGTGATGTCGACGGATTTCAGGAACCTGTTCATTCCCTCGCGCATCCTGAAGGGACCTTCCGCGATACCGTGGTGTCCCGGTTCCCCTCCGAAGACCATCAGGGAGTCGGAGACCATGTCGATGAAGTAGATGTCGTGGTCGACGATGAGGGCGCTGCGCCCGGTCTTCTCCATCATTCCGGAGATGCATTTCGCGGCCTCCATCCTCTGGTTGGAGTCGAGGTACGCGGACGGCTCGTCCAGAAGGTAGATGTCCGCATCTTCCGCAAGGCATCCTGCGATGGCGACCCTCTGCAGTTCCCCTCCGGAGAGGTTCTTCATCTGCTTGTCCATGAGGAATTTGATGGCCAGAGGTCCGATGACCTGGGTGTCGAAGAATCCGCTGTTCACCTGGTCGTAGTTTATGGCGCACAGGTAGTCCTGCACGGTGCCGTCGTAATCCTGGGAGATGTATTGGGGTTTGTAGGAGACTTTCATGACCCCGTTGACGCAGCCCCTGTCGGGCTTGATCTCGCCCGCCAGCATCTTGACGAAAGTTGTCTTTCCGGTGGCGTTCGGACCTACGACGCCGACGGATTCGCCGATCTTCACGGCGCCGCTCTCGACGTCCAGCTTGAATTCCCCGAAATCCTTGGAGATGTCGTCGAAGTCGATGAGGGTGGGGGTCTCCCATTCCCCGCTGGGGGCCGACACGGCGAACTCGATGGGCCTGTCGCGGAACCTGATGTTCTCCTCGGGGAGGTATCCCTGGAGGTAGACGTTGATGGCGGTGCGGACCTGTCTCCCGAGGGTGAACACTCCGTACGCCCCTTCGGATCCGTAGACGAGGTTGACGTTGTCCGCCAGATAGTCGAGGATGGCGAGGTCGTGCTCGATGACGACCACGTACTTGTCCTCGCCCGCGAGACTCTTGATGATGCGGGCCATCTTGACCCTCTGGTAGATATCCAGATAGGACGTGGGTTCGTCGAAGAAGTAGATGTCCGCATCTTTCATGCAGGTGGCGGCCATGGCGACCCTTTGCAGTTCTCCTCCGGAGAGTTTCGAGAGTTCCCTGTCTATGACCTGTCCGAGGCCGAAGGTTTCCACGGCCTCGTCGAGGGTCATCCTCTCCTGGGTCTTCGAGAGCAGGTCCCTGACGACGCCCTGAGTGACCTTGGGGAGCTTGTCCACGTACTGGGGCTTCACGGCGACCTTGATCTTCCCGGCGTAGACGTCGCTGAGGTAGGGGAAGATCTCGGTACCCTTGTAGCGGGCGAGCACCTCCTCTTTGGAAGGCGGGTTCTCGTAGTTCCCGAGGTTGGGGATGACGATTCCGGAGAGGATGTTGATGGCGGTGGTCTTTCCGATACCGTTCGGTCCGAGGATACCGGTGATCATCCCCTTCTTGGGGACGGGGAGTCTGTAGAGACGGAACGAGTTCTCACCGTACTGGTTGACCATCTCGTCCTTCAGTTCGTCGGCGAGCCCGATGATCTTGATCGCTTTGAACATGCACTTGTTGGCGCAGATGCCGCATCCCTGGCACAATGTCTCGGAGATTATGGGTTTCCCTCTGGCCCCGAATTCTATGACGTTCACTCCCGTTCTGATAAGCGGGCAGAACTTGTAGCATTCCTTGTTGCATTTCTTGTTCTGACATCTGTCGGACAAGACCGCCGCGATCCTCATGGTTCGACCCATCTGTCGCACTTATAAATAAAGTTCGCGTGGGCGCGTGAGGGAAGAAACGGGCGGAAATTAAAAAGAAAGGCCCGGGGACGGACCCCGGGATGGTTTGATATTCAGGTTTTGAGAGTTCAGGCCGATGCCGAGTAGGCAGGGGCGATCATCTTCTCGTACATTCTCTTGTATGCGACGAAGCCGACGGCGGTTATCAGTATGCAGGCGTCCATGATGACGTTGCCGAGGAGACCGAGTCCGTTGACGATGTTGAATGCGAGTATTGCGACTGCAGAGAAGATCCATATCACAGATGCCGTGTAGAAGTCCATTTTTCATTTCTCCTTCATTTTCTGATCTAACGGGTTTCTGCATCCAATGCCGTTCCGTTTCCGAAGCGGCGTCTTTTGCACGGGTTGAGGGCCGTGCTTCCCCATATGCCGAGTTTGATTCTCTGTTTCGGCGTAAGAAAGATGTTGCTTCGAAAATATATACGTTCGTAGTAATGCTTAAATAAAAGTTAAGTTGGATTTTTATACCGTTATATATTCTACATAAACTCCCGAGCGGGTTTTTCCCATCGTTCTCCATTCGAAAGAATAAAAGACTGGTTGCCGTTGGGTCTGCATCATGGAGGAAACGGTGGGCACGAAGGTGCTTCTCAGCGACCCGAAGAAGGCGATACCTGCGCTCGCCGTACCGCTTGCGGTAGCCATATTCGTGCAGAACTTCAACAGCATGGCCGACACCATGTGGGCCGCATGGCTCGGAGGCTCCGCCGTGGCGGGTCTCGGTCTCGCCTATCCCCTTTATGCGACCATCGTCGGGATAGGCAACGGTCTCGGCATCGGCGCGGCGTCCGCAATAGCGAGGTGCGTGGGGCTCTCCGACAGGAGGGGCGCATCCCTGTCCGCCGCACAGGCGCTGCTTCTGGCGTTCATCGCGTCGCTGATGGTCACGATCCCGCTGACCATATTCGTGGAGCCCCTTATGGACGCCTTCGGTGCCGGTGAGGCCGGTCCCGACGCCGTCGCCTATGGCATGCCGATATTCGTCGGGAGTTTCTTCATCATAGCCGGTTCCGTCATGTCCGGCATCCTCAGGGGCGAAGGCGCCGCCAGGCGTTCCATGATGATCCAGGCGGCGGGCGCCCTCTTCAACATCGTTCTGGACCCGATCCTGATGTACATATGCGGGATGGGAGTGGCCGGGGCCGGTATCGCCACGGTGGCCGCGGGCGCTCTTTCCCTGTGTCTGGGTCTCCGCTATTACATCGGCAGGGACGACATGTACGTGAAGTTCCGCATATCCGACCTGAAGCCTGACAGGCATTCCATGAGAGAGATCCTGTGCGTAGGCTTCCCGGAATCCGCCGAATACATGACCATGTCCCTGATCAACATCCCGATGAACTACATCATCGTCGGGATCGGGGACCCGAACGTGATCGGTACGTACACCTCCGCATGGAGGGTGGGGTACCTGGTCTTGATCCCCTGCCAGGCCCTGAGCGGGGGAGTCGTATCCGTATGTTCCGCGGAGTTCGCCCGCGGGCGTTCGGACCTGATGCGGGAGGCTTACCGTTTCACGGCGCGCCGTTCCGTCATCCATACACTCTATCTTTCCGTGCTGCTGGCACTTCTGTCCTATCCCATAGCGTGCATGTTCACCGCATCCGACGACATCACCTATCTCAGGCACAATATGACGGTCTGTCTGCTATGTCTAGCCGCGCTGTCGCCGGTATTCTCCATGGTGTTCGTCGGGTCCGCGTTCCTGCAGTCGCTGGAACATTCGGAGATGGGATTCCTGTCATCGCTGATCCGCAACATCGTGATGGTGTCCGCATACTTCGCGGTGGCCGTGACGCTGCACAGCTCCGAGGCCATCTGGGTGGTGATGGCCGTCATCGAGATCCTCGGCGGACTGCTGATGGCGTGGCTCGCGAAGGTGTACATCCGCAGATTCTCCCTCAGATGCCCGTGTCCGGACCCCGAACCCGTCCTGTGATTGCGCGCGTGCACACACTTATAAGGAAATTGCGACGATACCCCCCACCATATGTCTAAAATCCTTGTGAACATCGCATGGCCCTATGCGAACGGCCCCATCCATCTGGGACATGTCGCGGGCTCGCTCCTTCCCCCCGACATCTTCGCCCGCTACAACAGGCTCCTCGGCAACGAGGTGTGGGTCGTCGGAGGTTCCGATCAGCACGGTACCCCCATCACCGTCACCGCCGAGAAGGAGGGCGTCACCCCTGAGGAGATCGCGGACAGGTACCATGCGATCAACAAGAAGGCGATAGAGGACCTGGGTATCGGGTACACCCTCTACTCCAAGACCCACTCTGCCGTGCACGCGGAGGTCACCCAGAAGGTGTTCAGGACCCTTCTGGACAACGGCTACATCTACACCCAGGACGAGGACGAGTACTACTGCCCCAAGTGCGCCAAGTTCCTCCCCGACAGGTACGTCGAGGGGACCTGCCCCAACTGCGGCGCGCAGGACGTCCGCTCCGACCAGTGCGACAGCTGCGGCACCACCTTCGTGCCAGGGGACGTCATCGACCCCCACTGCACCCGCTGCGGAACCCGCCCCGAGGTCAGGTCCTCCACCCAGTTCTTCCTGAAGCTCTCCGCCTTCGAGAAGCCCCTCCTGGAATTCCTGGACGGCAAGGACTACTGGAGGCAGAACGTCAGGGCGTACACCCGCAACTTCCTCAAGGGAGGTCTGAAGGACCGCGCCATCACCAGGGACATGTCCTGGGGCATACCCATCCCCGTGGAGGGGGAGGAGTGGACGAAGAAGGTCATCTACGTGTGGTTCGAGGCCGTCATCGGATATCTCAGCACCACCGTCGCCCATTCGAGGGAGATCGGGAAGCCCGATTACTGGAAGACCTTCTGGCAGAACCCCGACTGCAGGCACTACTACTTCATCGGGAAAGACAACATCCCGTTCCACAGCATCATCTGGCCGGCCATCCTCATGGGCCTGAAGCAGGACATGAACCTGCCCTACGACATCCCCGCCAACGAGTACCTCATGTTCAACGGCGGGAAGCTCTCCAAGAGCAGGAAGGGAACGGTCACTGATGCGGAGTCCCGCATTCCCCGCGACATACCCAGCATACTCGAGAAGTTCGACCCGGAGGAGGTCAGGTACTACCTCTCCATGATCATGCCGGACACCCACGATGCGGAGTTCTCCTGGTCCGACATGGAGACCAAGGTTAACAGCGAACTCGTGGCCGCCCTCGGGAACCTCTACCACAGGTGTCTCAGTTTCACCTACAAGAACTTCGGCAGCATCCCGGAGAACGGAAGTCCCGACGGGAAGGTGACCGCGGCCATCGCCGATGCGTTTGCGGAGTACTCGAAACTCCTTTCGGCGTGCGACTTCAAGAAGGCGCTGCAGACGGTCATGGGTCTCGCCCACTTCGGGAACGAGTACTTCAACTCCTGTACCCCCTGGAAGCTCATCAAGGAGGATAAGGCCGCCTGCGGGAAGGCCCTCAACGAGAACCTCAGAATCATCAAGGCCCTCGCAGTCATGGCGTGGCCCTTCCTCCCCAGATCCTCCGAGAAGATCTGGGAGTACATGGGCCTCCCCGGCACCATCGAGGAGGCGGGATACGCCGCCGTGGAGTCCCAGCTGCCCGCCGGTACCGCGATGAAGGAACCCGTCCCGGTCTACGGCAAGATCGACCTGAAGGTCACCTTCCCCGACCTGTTCGCCCAGCCGGAGGCGGAGGCCGTGAAGAAGATCGAGAAGAAGGCCGAGAAGAAAGCGGAGGAGAAGCCGGCAGCCCCCTTCGAGGCTTTCGGCAGGCTCGACCTCCGCGTCGGGAAGGTCGTCTCCGCGGAGGACCACCCCAACGCCGACAAGCTGTTCAAACTGCAGGTGGACATAGGGGAGGAGACCCCGAGGACCATCTGCGCCGGACTCAAGGCATACTACACCAAGGAGCAGATGCTCGGCAGGAAGGCGATCGTGGTCGCCAACCTCGCACCCCGCCCGCTGAGAGGGGTGGAATCCTGCGGAATGCTCCTGGCCGCCGACGACGAGGACCTTGGAGGGGAATCCGTCCTCCTGCTGAGGCCTTCCGACCCCGACATCCCCGTGGGGACGAGGTTCGGATGCGGACTGGGATTCGCCCCGGCCGACGTCATCGATTACAAGAAGCACTTCTCCGCGGTGACCATGAAGGTCTCCTCCGTGAAGGACGGCGTCTTCGTGTCCGAGAACATCGGCATCGAGCTTCCGTCCGGAGCGCCGGGACGCGTCGCCGCCGTCGTGGACGGCGGGAAGGCCGTCGTCCTCGGGGACGGGAAGGGGTGCGTCGCCACCGTAGACGGCGACATAAAGGACGGAGCAGGCGTCAGATGATCGCAGACCTCCATGTCCACACGACCTATTCGAAGGACGGCAGATCCACCCCGCAGCAGGTGATAGACACCTGCATCGAGAGGGGCATAGGATGCGTCGCCATAACGGACCACAACAGTTTCGCGGCATACTTCGACGTGAAGGACAACGGGAAGGTCATAGTGATCCCCGCGGAGGAGGTATCCTCCGCGGAGGGCCACATAGTCGCCCTGGGCATCGACAGGGAGATACCCAGGGGGCTCTCCATACAGGAGACCATAGACGCCATCCATGAGGCGGGGGGATCCGCATTCGCGGCCCATCCGTACAGGTGGTGGTCGGGTCTCGGCGAGAAGAACACCCTGAAATACGATTTCGACGGGACCGAGGCGATGAACGCCCGTTCGGTGAGGGGCGCCAACAGGAAGTCGGCGAAACTTGCCGAGAGGATCGGGAAACCGATCACCGCCGGTTCCGACGCCCATTCTCCCGAGCGCATAGGGTGGGGACACGTGACCCTCCCGGACGGTCTGCGGACATGGCAGGAGGTCGTCGCCGCGGTGATGGACGGGAAGGCGGTTGCGGAGAGCGTCTGCCGCCGTCCGACGGAGACCCTCCGCTACGGTGCGAAATCCATATCCCAGTGGATATTCCGCGGCTGCAAACGCATGTGATGCGGAGTCTTCTCAGGCGGTCCCCTCATACAAAGTACTGTAAATCCGTGCACCATATGCATTTCCGGAACAATAGAGTCCTGTCAATAGCGATCAAGCCGTCGTATTCCTGTCGCCACCGTCCCTTGTCTTGAAAAAATCCAGTTTAGGCAGACTCTCGACTATCTCATCGATGACTACGATTCGCTGCCGGTCACGGCATTGGAGATCAAATCAGGCAAGGATTATCGCAGGCACAATGCTCTCGACAAACTTATGAAGTCGGAAAGATGGGCGGGCGGGGCATCGTTCTTTCGAACGCCGGCACTGTCGGAACAGACGGGAAGCTGACCTATCTGCCGATTTATGCGCTGATGTTCATCTGATCGAATATCTGCAGGCGGAATGCGCCCGCCGCCCTGCCTGTCAGGGGTGCTGGGATTCTACCGGCTGTGCCCGCTTGGATGCTTTGCGGACATGGATGCATTTCATCACGGCTCTGGCGGCGGGCTGGGCTATCAGCATCTCCACCCAGAATCGACCAGTACAAAATGGATCCAATGTTCCGCGATTACGAGATTCAGCTTGATGGTGATGTTTATGCCATAGTCGCCAGACCCAAATTCGAGGTGTTTTGATGTCATTCCTCAAAAGAAGAAGAGTGTCGGTAGATGCAAATCTCCTCATGGCCGCCGTAGCTTACAAATCAAAGATCATGCCCGAAGTGATTGACAAGGTTTGCAAGCGGGACACCTTGGTAATTTCGAACATTATCATGTTTCAATGTACGAGACAGTCTCTGAAGAAGAAATGTAATCTGGCTGCCGAAGAAATCTCTGACGCTATTTTTGCTATGAATCCAGAGGTAGTGATGGTCGACATCCTGCCGGTCGAAGAACTCAGTAAAAGGTATTCAATACGCGACGAAAGCGATTTGGAAACTCTGTATTCAATCGATATGTCGGATACTGAGATCTTTTTGACCGGTGACGATGATTTTTACGATCCGATACGTCCACCGACCGGAGTAAGTGTACGTTTCATGCGCCCAAGGGAGTGTTTTGACGAGGGGGATGAATGATGGGAAAGGTTTATTCCTTCGAGACTCCTATGAACATTTGCTTCTCAGGAGCATATCGCATCTGCGGTGTGTACGGTGTAACAGCGGGAGAAGCACGGCGCGCCCGCCCTGGGAAGCACAGAGCATGCGGAGTATTACTCCGTGTGCGGTTTTATCCAATTTTCAAGGGGGTCTCTGAATGAGACTCGACGTTTTCCTTACCAACGGCAAATTCCTTGTCGTTACCGAAGACACCGGGAAGGTCCTTGATAACATCGTCCACGGAAAGGACAGCTTCGTGGAGATCGTCGACAAGAACCAGCTCAAGCATTTTGTCAACGTCGACCACATTGTGGAGGTAAAGGTTATCCTTCATCCAATCGGTTGGGGGTATTCCGAATGACCCTCTGTGTCAGGTGCGGGTGTCCCGCCAATTACTACACGGAGACCTTCGACCCCGCCAAGGGCAGACTGAAGATTCTGTACCTCTGCAAGGACTGCCAGACCGAACTTTACAGGAACATCGAGAAATTCATCCGGGAGGGGAAGGAAATGATGGGATTTCCAACAAGTTATTTCTATCTGGAAGCTGATATGAAAATCGCGGATGGAGATTCCACGGCCGAGCGTGCGGTGTTGGATCCTATCGGGAGAGAAGGCGTGGTAGCGCTCCCCTCGGTTCGCATTTCCGT
>CAZHJV010000035.1:0-13544 GCA_964533525.1 uncultured Methanomassiliicoccales archaeon
CGAGACCGCAAAAACCGTCATGGACAAATTCGGAAAAAACGATGGCTGAAGCCATCGTTTGAAATCAAAAATTTTGCTTCCCGCAGGACAATACTGCGCAATGTTTTCGCGGAGTGGTGATGCGGCCTCCCGACAGAGAAAATCGCGATGGCAGTCGCAGACCCGGGAGGCCGTTTTATGGAGGATTCCGGAGGGTTGCAGATCCCGCCCGGCAGTAGTTTGATTCAGGAGAGCATGGCGGATCTGCCGATGCTGCCGGTGTCCTTCACGGAACCGGTCCTGTCCGCAGCCCTCGTCTTTATTATGACGGGTGCGTCGGCGACGAAGTCGTCGATGGCCTTCACGACGGACATGTTGACCGCGGTGAGCGCATCGCCGAAGCTCTCCACGCCTGCGAGGTTCAGAGCCTTGTCGTTGTACACCTGTACGAGGTACGGGCATCTGGAGTGCAGGGCCCTGTGGCCTTCCGCCGCAGGTACGGCCCTGCCTGATTCGAAGGAGAACGGCATTATGTCGATGGCCGCGACGGTGACTCCGACGCGGTTGCAGAGTTCGGCTATGACGGGTGCCGCACCGGTCCCGGTGCCGCCCCCCATGCCGGCGATGATGACGGCGAGGTCGTATCCCTGCACCGCGCCCATGATCTCGTTCTCATGGATCTGGGCGCATTTCTTTCCCAGAGCGGGGTCGCCGCCGGTCCCGAGACCCTTGGTGACTTCCTTGCAGATGTAGATCCTCGTGTCCGCGGAGGTCTCGCCGAGAGCCTGCCTGTCGGTGTTGACAGCTATGACACCGACGCGGCTCATCTTCCCGTACAGCATAGACGCTATCCTGCATCCGGCCCCGCCGACCCCGATAACCGCTATGCGCGGGTCTCCGGAGACGGCGATGTCCGACAGGACATCCGCTTCGGTTCTTATGTCTGCGATCATTTCTGCATCCCCCATTCCGGTGTTGTTTTCTTAAGGGCAGTTCTGTAGTCGGGCCCCCATCCTTTTTCCCGGGCCCGGTCCATCCCTTCCGACTGACTGGTCTTTTCACATCATCCGCGAGGCGTCCTGTGCCGCCTTGAAAGCATTCGCCTTGGAAGTGTCCAAGGATTCCTTGGGGATGAGATCGGACATGATGAGCTGCCTGATGTAGCTCTCCTCGTCGAAGATCACCCCTTCCTTCTTCAGATTCTCCATAGCCTGAATCAGTACCTCGCTGAGGCGGACGTAAATCCCATCCTCGCCCCCCTCAGCAGGTGCTTTCTTGTCGGCTATGTAGCCGCGGATGGCATCGCGGATGAAGGACGAAGTGGTCACGTCGAGATCATGCTCGTCCATGAAGTCCTGGATAAGCTGCATGTCCTCGCTGGACAGTCTTACCGAGACCTTCACTCCCTCTTCGTTCGTCATATCGATGCTTCCTTTGCAAGTAGTAGAGTTTTCCCATCCCTGTTGCTTGCAATATCTAGAACACGCCGTACCTATATAATGGTGTCGGACAATTGTCCTCCGTTTGTCCGACTCAAAAGAACATTGTCGGACAGAATCCCCGCAGAAACGGCTGCGGAGGACATTTTTCATCCAATAGAAGAGAGGCAATACAGGTATATGAATTGTATCAGAACGTCGAAACTGCCGTTTTTCCGTCTGTCCGACGTTTTCTGTCCGTCACTTGTCCTCCGCGGACGGACCGCGTCCCCCGGGGCCGGGAACGCCCCGCATATAGGATTGTTTATATTGTCCTGCACAATCGCGCGCGTTATAGAAATGGTGAACAGATGAGCCGCGACTACGCCGAGATGGAAAAGAAGTGGCAGTCCGCATGGGCTGAGAAGAAACTGAACGAGTCCGAGAGGCAGGACGGGAAGCCGAAGTTCATGCTGATCTTCGCATACCCGGGACTCACCGGGTACCTCCATGTGGGACACCTCAGGGGATACACCTACACGGACGCGCTGGGAAGGTACAAGAGGATGACCGGGTACAACGTCCTCTTCCCCGTGGGGACCCACGCCACCGGGAACGGCGCCATCTCCCTCGCCAGCAAGATCTCCCGCAGGGACGAGAAGACCATCGACTACATGCTGAGGAACGGCTGCACCGAGGAGGATATAGAGAATATGAAGGAGCCCATGGACGTCGTCCGTTTCTTCAACGGCGTCTACCAGAACGACTACTGGAGGAGGTTCGGGTTCCTCGCCGACTGGAGGAGGTTCACCTGCACCCTCTATCCCGACTACGCCAAGTTCATCGAGTGGCAGTTCATCAAGCTGAAGGAGAAGAACCTCCTCATCCAGAAGCCCTACTACGCCCCCTTCTGCCCCGTCCACGGCCCCGTGGCCGTCGACCCCAGCGAGACCGACATCTCCAAGGGAGGACTCGCCGAGACCCAGGAGTACACCCTCCTGAAGTTCCGCTGCGAGGAGAAGGGATTCTTCCTCGTCGCGGCCACTCTCCGCCCCGAGACCGTCTACGGACAGGTCTGTTTCTGGGCGAGGCCCGACATGGAGTACTCGATCGTCGAGAAGGCGGGGGAGAAATGGGTCGTGTCCCCCCAGTGCGCCGAGAAGATGGAACTCCAGTTCGACGGCGTGAAGACCGTCGGGAAGATCGACGGGAAGGACCTCATCGGCCTGAACTGCACCGCGCCCCTCACCCACAGGACGATCCCCGTGTTCCCCGCGGACTTCGTGGACCCCGACGTGGGTACGGGACTCGTCACATCCTGCCCCTCGGACGCCCCCGATGACTGGAACTCCCTGCAGATCGCCAAATCCAACCCCGAGCTCACGGAGAAGTACGGCATCCCGAAGGAGGTCGTGGACTCCGTCGTCCCGATATCCATCATCTCGATCAAGGGATACGGCGAGTTCCCCGCGCAGTCCGTCATCGAGAAGATGAAGATCCCGTCCGTGAAGGATCCCGCGAAGTTCAGGGAGCTCATGGACGAGGCCAAGAAGCAGGTCTACAAGGACGGATACCACATGGGTGTCATGAAGGACGTCTGCGGCGAGTTCTCCGGTCTCCGCGTGGAGGAGGCCAAGGACAGGATCCAGAAGACCATGCTCGGGACCGGCGAGGCGGAGATCTTCAGGGATCTCACCGAGGAGGTCGTGTGCAGATGCGGAGAGAGGGTCCACATCAGGAGGATCGACGACCAGTGGTTCATCAACTACGCGGACCCGGACCTCACCGCGGCCACCAAGGAACACTGCAAGGACATGAACATCTATCCCCAGCAGTACTACGAGAACGTTCAGGGTATCCTCGACTGGTACAGGGAGAGGGCCTGCGTCAGGCTCGGGAACTGGCTCGGGACCAAGTTCCCCTTCGATAACAAATGGATCATCGAGGCCATCTCCGATTCCACCCTCTACCCCCTGTTCTACATCATCTCCCTGTACTCCAACAGCGGACAGATCGCCCCGGAGCAGATGAAGCCGGAGTTCTTCGACTACGTCGTCCTCGGGAAGGGGGATATCGCAGCCGTGTCCGCGGACACCGGCATAAGCACCGAACTCCTGGACAGGATCGCCAAGGACGTCGCCTACTGGTACCCGCTGGACATCAACCTGGGCGGGAAGGAGCACATGACCGTCCACTTCGTCGGATTCCTCATGAACCACAGGGCCGTCCTGCCGGACAGCATGCAGCCCCGGGGCATCATCGTCAACTGGTACGTCACCGGGAAGAACAAGGACAAGATCTCCAAGTCCAAGGGAGGGGCGCAGCCCATCCCCGGTGCCGTCGCCAAGTTCGGCGCCGACAGCATGAGGCTCTACTATGCCCACGTGGCGAGCATGTTCGTCGACGTGGAGTGGGACGAGGACCTGGTCTTCACGTACAGGCAGAAGCTCGACAACATCATGTCCTCCGTGGAGGACCTGATCGGCGCCGAGGCCGACGTCCCCGCGGGCGACATCGACGCATGGCTGCTCTCCAGGTTCAACACCCACATCTCCGAGATAAGGGCGGCCATGGACAGGTACGACCTCAGGCAGATGGCCACCGTCGTCTACTACGACATGTCCAACGACATGCGCTGGTATGCGCGCCGCGGCGGGAAGAACAGGGAGACGGTCATGCGCGCGCTCCGCATCTGGATAAACGCCATGATGCCCGTGACCCCCCATGTGGCGGAGGAACTCTGGTCCGAGGCCGGGTTCGAAGGGCTCGTCTCCGAGGCCCAGTTCCCTGAGGCCGACGATTCCCTCAGGAACGCATCCGCCGAATACGGCGAGGGCATGGTCCAGGAGGTCATCTCCGACGTCAACGAGATCAGGAAGATGGCGAAGACAGAGGTGTCCAAGGCCGTGATCTACACCACCCCCGCATGGAAGGTCGGCATCATGAAGGAGGCCATCGCCATGGCGGAGGCCGGGGAGCTCTCGATCCCCAACCTCACCAAGAAGTGTATGGCCGACGAGGAGCTGAAGAAGAGGGGCAAGGAGACGTCCGACTTCGTCAAGAAGATCGCTCTGGACGTCATGAGGTCCAACCTCGCCGGCAGGAAGGCGCTCGCCGACCTCGACGAGGAGGCGTTCCTGAAGTCCGCGAAGGACTTCATCGCGGCGGAGACCGGGATGGAGACGGAGGTCTACTCCGCGGACGATGCGGACAGGTTCGACCCCTCCAACAAGGCCCGCGTCGCGGTCCCCGGAAGGCCCGCGATCTACCTCTGCTGAAAGGGGAGGCCGGCGGAAGCCGGCCTTTCCCGGTGGGGTTTGCGGATTTTCCCTAATAAATTAGGGAAATATCTGACTATGGGAGATTTTCCCTAACAAATTAGGGAAAAATTATATTCCTGCAGGCAGTACCCGAAACCATGGAGATCAAGAGACAGGACTATCTGCAGATCCTGAAGGATTCCGCCGGTAAGGCGGACCTCGTCAAGGTCCTGACAGGTATGCGCAGGACCGGCAAGACGACGGTCATGCTCCAGCATCTGGAATATCTCCGTTCCTCCGGCGTTCCCGAGGAGTCTATCTGTTACATTGACATGGACCTCATGGGAAGGGAGGTCGGTCCGGAGGAATTGAAAACCATGCTCCAGCCGTATCTGGACCGCGCCGGTCTCCACTACATATTCCTCGACGAGATCCAGGATGTCGCCGGATGGGAGCGCGTCATCGCCATGCTCGTGGCGCGCAGGGACTGCGACGTATACATCACGGGTTCTAACTCCGGGATGCTGTCCTCGGAACTCTCCACCAAGCTCTCCGGCAGGTACATGGAGGTCGAGATACTCCCCTTTTCGTTCAGAGAGTTCATGGAGATGCACGGCGGCGACGAGGCCGAGGGGTTCGAACAGTACGTCCGCTTCGGTCCGCTTCCGTCGGTGGAGCCGGAGAGGGGAGAAAGGGTCTGCCGTGCGCAGTCGGAGGGGGTATACAGCACTGTGATGTTCAAAGACGTATTCTCCCGCGTGTCAGGAAAGGCGGACAGGCTGAAGGCGGTGTGCAGGTTCCTGTTTTCGAACATCGGCAACATCACCAACGCCGAGAGGATATCGTCGGAACTGGGCATTTCCGACGATACCGTGCGGAAATATCTCGAGGCTCTGCTGGAGGCGCACCTGTTCTACCATGCGGACAGGTACGATATAGTCGGAAAGAACGTGTTCAGATCCAAAGGCAAGTATTACGCCACCGATATCGGGATGAGGAACATCCTGGTGAATGCGAACGAGATCCGCGACATCAGCGCCGTCTTGGAGAATATAGTGTATTTCGAGCTGCTCCGCAGGGGATACAGGGTGTTCGTCGGGAGTTTCCGCGATCAAGAGGTCGATTTCGCCGCAATCAGGGGCGACGATGTCAGGTATTACCAGGTGTCGAAGACCGTCATGGCGGAGGAGACGTACGCCAGGGAGGTCAGGCCGCTGAGGGCGGTGGCCGACAACTACCGTAAAACGGTGCTGACCATGGACAGGTTCGGACTGGGGAACGACGGGGGAATAAGGATCGCCAACATCACGGACTGGCTGATGGGGAGGGACGGGGATGCGTGATCCGGCCGTCCGGCGTACTCCGGGGGTACAATTCCGGAACGGTTTTTTTCAGACGAACCTAAACCTTAATTAGAAGAACAATATGTCCCTATTCATAATATCCGTGCGTTAAGTACGGAGTTCTTTTCGGTCATTTACTGAACGAAGGTAGAAAGGATGAACGCTAACGTTGAGTCTGATAACGTCGTCAAAACCGGGACGACCACGATTGGAATGAAGATCAAAGACGGTGTGATCCTCGCCACAGATCAGAGGGCGACCATGGGCAACCTCATCGCCAACAGCCATGTCCAGAAGGTCTACCCCCTCGCAGACAACCTGGGAATGACCATCTCCGGACTCGTCGGCGACGCCCAGCTGATGGTCAGGTACATGCAGAGTCAGATCTCCATCTACACCATGCAGAAGGGAGCGCCCATGTCCGTGAAGACCGCGGCGACCCTCATGGGATCCGTCATCCGCCAGGGATTCTACCTCGGGCCCATACTCGCAGGATACGACAGCACCGGCGGCCACGTGTTCAGCGTCGACGGCGCCGGAGGCGTCATCGAGGACGACTACACCTCCTCCGGTTCCGGTTCCATCACCGCATACGGCGCTCTGGAGACCGCGTACAAGCCCGACATGACCAAGAAGGATGCCATCGACGTCGCCATCATGGGACTCAACGCCGCAAGGCGCAGGGATAACTACACCGGCGACGGGATGCTCATCCTCTACATCGGTCCGAAGGGTTACGAGTGGGTTCCCCAGGAGGACATCAAGGCCCGCTGCGAGGAACTCGGATACAAGTATCCCAACTGAGAGTTCCCCGGAACTCCCTCTCAAACCCCTTATTTCTTCATTTTCAAACCCCGTATAATCAGAAGAAGCCGATAAAAATGAACCCAGACAGACTATTCGACAGCCTCAGGGAACAGGTGAAGGGGCTGGCACCGTCCAACATGGACATCTCGTCCATCGAGTTCGAGGGCCCCATCGTCGCCATCTACGTCAGGAACTACGACGAGTTCTCCGGAAGCACCGACGTGGCCAAGAACATGGCATCCAGCGTCAGGAGGAGGGTCGACATCAGGCCCGACCCCTCCACCCTGGAGGACCCCGACAAGGTGGAGAAGAAGATCCGCTCCATGATCCCCGAGTCGGCCGAGGTCACCGACGTCAACTTCCTCCCCGACACGGGGCAGGTGTTCGTGGAGGCGATCAACCCCGGCGCCGTCAACGGACAGGACGTCCTCTCGGCCCTGAAGAAGGAGTCCGGATGGAACGTCAAGGTCATGAGGGCCCCTCCGATACCGTCCAAGACCATCTCGGACGTCAGGGGATACCTGAGATACAGCAAGGACGAGCGTTCGGCAATGCTCAAGAAGGTCGCCAGGAACCTCGTCCGCCCCGTCATCGAAGGGGAGCAGTGGGTCAGGGTCACCACCCTCGGAGGATTCAGGCAGGTGGGGAGGTCGGCTTCCCTTCTCACCACCAGGAACAGCAAGATCCTCATCGACTGCGGTCTCGACCCCGGTTCCGATGCGACCCCCTATTTCGCGATCCCCGAGGCGAACCCCATCACCGACATCGATGCGGTGGTCATCACCCACGCCCACCTCGACCACTGCGGGACCCTTCCCGCCCTCTTCAAGTACGGGTACAACGGCCCCGTCTACTGCACGGAGCCCACCAGGGATCTGATGGCCCTGCTGCAGCTCGACAACATCAAACTCGCCTACGGCGAGGCGAAGAAGAACCTCTACGATGCGAAAGATGTAAGGAAAGAGATCCTCCACACGATCCCCCTCAAATACGGCGCCACCACCGACATCACCCCCGATGTGAGGCTCACGTTCCACAACGCGGGACACATCCTCGGATCCGCCATCGCCCACTTCCATGTGGGGGAGGGGCTCCACAACATCGCATTCACCGGCGACACGAAATACGAGAAGACATGGCTCTTCAACCCCGCGACCACCAAGTTCCCGAGGCTCGAGACCCTCGTGATCGAATCCACCTACGGAGGACACAACGACTACCAGCCTTCCAGGCGCGATGCGTCCGAACAGCTGGGCGAGTACATCAAGGAGGCGTGCACCCATGAGGGGAAGATCCTCATCCCCGTTTTCGCCGTGGGACGTTCCCAGGAGGTCATGCTGGTCATAGAGGAGCTGGAGAGGACCCACGCGATCCCTCCGCTGCCGGTGTACCTCGACGGTATGATCTGGGAGGCCACCGCCATCCACACCGCGTATCCCGAGTACCTCAACACCCAGCTCAGGACCCAGATATTCCAGAAGAACGAGAACCCCTTCCTGTCCCCCATCTTCCACAGGGTGGAGACCGCGGATATGAGGGAGGAGATATGCCACTCGCCCGACCCCTGCATCGTCCTCGCCACCGGCGGTATGATGTCCGGAGGTCCCGTGTTGGAGTATTTCAGGGAATGGGCCGACGACGCCAGGAACTGGCTGCTGTTCGTCGGATACCAGAGCGAGAACAGTCTCGGAAGGACCATCCAGAGGGGAAGGCCCGAGATCACGCTGCCGTTCAAGGGCAAGCAGATCACCGTGCAGATAAGGATGAACCGCGAGACCGTCGACGGATTCTCCGGACACTCCGACAGGAAGCAGATGATGGAGTACATCAGGAAGCTCGATCCGCGGCCCGACAGGATCATCATCGGACACGGGGAGGACAGGAAGTGTACCGACCTCGCGTCGTCCCTCTACAAGAAGTACAACATACAGACGGTCGCACCCCAGAACCTGGAGACGGTGAGGCTGAAGTGAGGTCCGTCGTCGCCGTCACCGGCGCATCCGGAAGCATCTACGGGATAAGGCTCCTGCAGGAGCTGCCCGGGGAGAAGATCCTGGTGATGTCGGAGACGGCGAAGATGATAATCCCCGAGGAGACGGGGTACACGGTGGAGCAGGTGGAGGCCATGGCCGACGCCGTATACTCCGATTCGGACCTGGCGGCGCCCATCGCCTCGGGTTCCTTCGCATACGACGTCCTTTTCGTGGTCCCGTGCACCGAATCCTCCGTGGCGAAGTTCGCCTGCGGCATAGCCGACAATCTGATCTCCAGGACGTTCATGTGCGCCCTGAAGGAACAGAGGAAGACGGTCCTGGTGGTCAGGGAGACCCCCAAGAGCGCCGTGATGCTGGAGAACGAACTCAAACTGGCGAGGCTCGGCGTGGTCATAATGGACGCCAATCCCGCCTTCTATCCGAAACCGGAGACGGTGGACGACATGGTCGGGTTCATCGTCGGCAGATGTCTGATGCAGGCGGGCGTCGGACAGAAACTTTTCAGACCCTGGGGAGAGAAGGACTGAGTCCTTCCTGTGAAAGGATATTCTATCGGTTCGCCTTCACCCTGTGTATGGAATTTCCGGAGACCTTTACCGTAAGAAGCATTTTGGGAATATTCAGGATGGAATCCTGTAACGATGGGTACTGCGGTTCGTCCAACGGTTTCTCCTTCGTTTTAAGGCCGCGGGACGGCGTGTGCGCCGCCGAAGTGACGTCCGCATCCGAGAGGTGGGGCTCTGCATCGAGATGCGCGGAAATGCCGTTCTCCGACCCGGATTCGCTCGCGGTTTCCGCCGGGATATGGCTCGACGGTCTCTGTCCGCAGACCGTCGAGGACTGCGGGGACGATGTGAGGTATCTGCAGACCGCCCGCGGGAGGATCGCCTATTACGCATACAACACGGATCTGGATTCCGTGCCCGTGGTCTTCGTGCACGGAGGGCCCGGGGGCGAATGCAATCCATCCAAGGCGAGGAGGATGAAACTCGCCCATCCCGTCTATTCCTACGACCAGATGGGTTGCGGCAGGTCAGATCCCATAAAGGATCTGGAGAACTGGACTCTGGAGGATTATGTGGCCGAACTCTCCGATTTCATAGACCACATCGGGTCGGAGAAAGTGATTCTCATAGGCGCCTCCTGGGGCGCCGGACTGTCCGCCGCCTATGCGGAGAGCAGGGGATGCGGGAAGATCGCCGCCATGGTCCTGCCGTCCCCCTTCGTGAGCTCGGAGAAGTGGGCGGAGGATCAGATGGCGAACCTGAAGGCCATGGGCGGGGATTATTACGATATGATGCAGAGATGCATCCGCACCGGGGACCTGGGTCCGGATTTCAGAAGAGTCATGGGCGAATACTATTCCCGCTACCTGTTCTGCAGGGAATGCCACAGGGAGATAGCGATCGCCAATGCGGAGGAACCGTTCTCCGACGTGTTCCTGACCATGTGGGGGCCCAACGACATGGTCTGCACCGGTACGCTGAGGGATTTCGACGTCATCCCGGGACTGAAGGACATCTCCGTCCCGGTGCTGTTCATGTGCGGGGACAGCGACGAGGTCACGCCCGAGACCATGCTGGAATACAGGAATATGGTGAAGGGGTCCCGTCTCGCGGTGATCCCGTATGCGGGACACGTCACCGCCATGGAGCAGTTCGTCCTCTACAGGGAGAGCATCGCGGCGTTCCTCAGGGAGAACGGGTTCGACAGGTGAGATTCAATCCCTGAACGCCGGATCCGCGGTCACGCGGGCCTTCTCGAAGGCTTCGAAGAACTCCTTCATCTCGGTATCGTCCGGGCATCTTCCCCAGTACATGAGTTCGAAGTCGAGGCCGTGCCATTTCTCGGCCCTGCGGGTCTCGCAGAATCCGTTGAGGACGTAGAACTTCAGACGGCGTTCCTTCTCCTCCGATCCGTCGGGATACTCCATGTTGAGGGTTACGGATTTCGGACCGAACCTATCCTTCAGTTCATCGAGGATGAGGGACCCGTATCCGCGGGACCTCTTATCCTTGGCCACCGCCAGGTAGTAGACGTACAGCATGTCCTTCCAGAGAACGACGTATGCGAAGCCTACAAATTCTCCCCCGTCCAGGAATGCCAGGAGATCCGCCATCCCGCTCCTGCATCCGACCATGAACGCCCTGAAATCGGACCTCTCCTGCTCGCAGAACGCCTCAGTGTTGAGGTCTTCCACCGCTTTCCGGTAAGGGCTGTCCTCCCTCACCGGTACGGTCCTCAGATGCATCTCAGGCGTCTCCTGAGCGAACGCATGACACGGTCCACTTCCTCCTTCGTCGCGGTTCCGTTGCGGCACAGGATCTGACGGTCGTTCCCGAGGAACGTGTATCTGGAGAGGCAGTCCGCGAATCCGAGCGTGCTGAGGTATCTCATCACGGAATAGCGGGAGTTCTGCAGTCTGTCCCCCACGCCGGGAGCGTCCGGCAGGAGGACGATCCTGTCCCCTCCGTACATGGCGGAGATCATACGGACGGCCTCGGTCCCGTAACCTTTCCTCCTGAGGGGTTCCGGCACCGCGAGGTACGGTATGACGGTGATGCCGCCGTGTCTCACGGCGAAGAAGAAGCCTGCGAGGACGTCCCCGTCGTACAGTCCCATGAGATCGAACACGTCGGATACCGCCAGTAGGTCGGCGAAAGGCACCGCCCTCCCGTTCCCGTATGCGGACATGTACAGTCCGCCGATCTCCTCCGTCCCGCCGCTTCCCGGCGACAGTTTCTCCATGCGAAGTTCCGTCATTTCCCAGCCTCTCAGCACTTCCCGTTATGCACCGATTCGTAAAAACGCACCGCATCCTGCATCTCGTCCGCGGGGATCGGTTCCCCGAGGAATATCGCATCGAACACATATCCGTCCGAGACGAGGTCTATGCCGGGCACGGTGCAGCCGTTCCTTTCGTAGAAACGCCTGCGTTTCGCACATGCGGCGGGGTCGGAGAACCTGCAGTCAGGTTTCTCCATGACGGAGAATACGCGCCCCTCCGAGGATTTCCTTATGATATCCACCGCTTGTGCTCCGTATCCCTTCCCGCGGCATTCCGGGAGCACCGCCAGGTAGACGAGGAACGTGAGGTCCCCCGAGGAGAACATGTAAGCGAAACCCGCGAATGCGCCGTCTTCGGAGAAGGACAGCATCCTGCCTCCTTTCCCTTCGGTGCGCAGGAGGTTGCGGAAAGGCACCTTTTCCTCTTTCGGAAATGTCTCCGAATAGAGTTCTTCGATGAGGGACATCTCCCCGCACCCTTCGGTGACGGTCTTGGATACGAGCATCGCCACAGGATGGGGACGTATGAGATAATTGTTTGCGGAGAAAGGTCGGAGGAAAGGGTGTCCGGAGGCGAATCGCGGCACCTCCGGGCATCCTGAAGACATACGGGAAGCCGATCGCAGAATCCTCCGGTGTCCCTCGAGACGCGGCAGCTGCACAGGCCGCATCAGCACCGGGGGTTTTCCCGTTCTGTCTTCATCTGAGAGAAGTGTTTCCGGGTATTTATATTTAGGCTATCCTAATCATTTTATTTGTTTTTAGGAATGGTAAAAATGAAGCGGGATATGTATCGGGACGGCGTTTCCGCCGTCCCTGTCAGTTCTTGAGCCCGACCGAGCGGAACCTGTGTTCCCTCGCGCAGTTCAGCAGGAACAGGAGACCTGCCGCCACCGCGATGACTCCCATGACCGCGAACATCGACGGGATGTCCCCTCCGACGGCGGCCAGCAGCGGAACGCTCACGAGGGAGATGGTGAACTGTCCGAAATTCGGTTATAGTATGCTTTTGTGCTGGAAGTTTCAAACTCGGGATTCAGCATTACCGTTTCGAAAAATTGCAGAAGAATACTTCTACTCCCCCGACAGCGTATCAGAACTGTTCGGAAAACTCAGGTCGGCGGTGAAAAGATTCGATCAGTAATATCGGGGCCTGTCTCCGGAGTTCATTCCTCAGACATCCTCTTCAGCACCCACGCCGCCGCCATCGCATCGTCCAGCGCCCTGTGCGTCTGTCTGTCCAGTTCCAGAGGGTCGTCCGGACACAGCACCCGATATGCATCCTCGAGCCTGATCCACTTGTTCGGATGTCTGGACTCCGCCCTTTCCTTCAGCAGCCTTCTCTGGAGTTCTTTATCCCCTATGGAATCCGACTCCGCCATTTCATAGATGCGGGCGGTGGCCAGATCCATCACGTCCGCATCCGTCTCCGCCGTATCCTCCAGATTCCACGGCTCCCAGTACAGGAATCTCCCGAGGTCGAAGGGGACGTTGTACGACGTGATCCTCCTTCCTGACACGATCCTCCTGACCTCCGCCGCAGCGGTATCGAGGTCCTTCTCCGCATTCAGCGTGTCCTCCATGCTCAGATCGGAATGGCGGTAGATCCATATCCCCCGGGTGCCGTTGGGATTGACGTATGCGGAATCGAATTCCCTTATGTCCCCGTAGCGGATGACCTCGGAATACACGGGGGATATCTTCCCGTTCTCATACTCCGCGATGCCTATCTCCAGCACCCTGTCCCGGGGATACCCGTACAGGCCCGTCGTCTCCGTATCGATGATCAGCATGGGATACGGTTTTCCGGAACGCGAAGGGGGATTTAAAGAAAGGCATGAGGGTTGCTGTGTTGAAACGGTTGTGCTGTGCCATGTATCGACAGCCCTCAACAATTGATAGGTTTTGTCGAACACAATATGGTCGACTTAGAAGTTTAACACAAAGTATGCATAA
>CAZHJV010000035.1:13554-15319 GCA_964533525.1 uncultured Methanomassiliicoccales archaeon
GGGGGATTTAAAGAAAGGTGTTTTCGGACGGATGCGGTTTATTCGGGGGAGGCCGAAGTGAAGTAAGAAATAGGGCTCTGGCTTTGCGCGGATTATGGAATACGATGCCGTCATAGTCGGAGCAGGTCCCGCCGGTTCCTCCGCGGCATGGTTCCTCCGCAATTCCGGTCTGAAGACCGCCGTCATAGAACGTCTCTCCGATGCGAAATTCGGGGAATACCACAGCATCTGCGGCGGAGGGATAAGCCGCAGGGGACTTTCGCCTCTATCCCCGAAGGAAGACGAGATCCTCAACAGGGTGGACCGTCTCCGGCTGAGATGGCCCGACGGAAGGTCCACCGACATAAGGATCGACGGTTACGTCATAGACAGGCCCGCACTCACCCGGCGTCTTCTGGCCGAGAGCAATGCGGAACGCATACACGGTTCCGTGAAGGGGGTGCGTCCTTCCGGAGAATATAATGATATTATACTGTCCGACGGGAGGACGGTCCGCGGCAGATACGTCATCGGCGCCGACGGCGCCTTCTCCGCCGTGAGGAGATCCGTCTTCGGCACCCGTCCGGAGGCCATGTTCCCCATAGAGGAGTGTATCGCGGACTTCCCGTCGGAGGATGTCTTCGACTTCGCCGTCGGCCGGAGATTCAAGGGTGTGTACGGGTGGAGGTTCCCCTGCGGACGGAAGAGCACGATGGGTTCCGCGGCGGACGTGGAGCCTCCGCATATCGAAGGCAGGAAGATGCACCGTTTCATTCCCTGCGGTCCCGTTCCCGACGTCGTGAAAGACAATGTGCTTCTGATTGGCGATGCGGCGGGATTTCCGAACCCCCTCACATTCGGGGGGCTGAGGGTCGCATTCGAATCCGCCCGGATGGCGGCAGCCGCCGCGGAGAAGAACGATCCGTCTTCGTACGCCTCATGGAGGAAGAAGTCGAAGATCCTCGATCCGAGGTTCGCGGGACTCCACGAACTCATGGCGGGGATGACGGATGAGGGCTTCAACGATTTCTCCCGTGCGATGACCCATCGGAACCTCCTCGTCAACGGATTCTGTTCCGTGATCCGCAGACCGGGACTGACCAAGGCGTATCTCGGCTGTCTGATGGCGATCCTCTACGGATGGTGAAAAAACGTCCTTCGGAAACGGCCCTGGAATCGAAAAACCGAGAGCGGCCCGTACCTGAATACCTTTTTCGGATTTCGGCCGTTTTGAGGGCCGTTTCCGTGCAAAATCGTCTTCCGAGGGAGTCGGGGGTGTGCGGATTCTGCTCTTTTCCGTGATTTTTGCACTGCATTGTGAAGTATGAAAAATAATATAGTAAGTTAAGCAATTTGCTTTACAAGTATTGATGGTACTTTGGGAACGCATTTTGCATTTGAAATCGGGAGTTTTTCGCTTCCATTTTGACCTGTAGAATATTTCAATCAAGTTAAGCAAAATGCGTTACTAATTCTGACAGTGTATGAAAGTGCCGTTTTTACGGATCGGATGCGGATTTGCGCCGTATTTTTTCATTTCCTGTGGAAATCGGCCGTAAAACAGCTCGAAACCCTCTGAAAAAAATGTTTCAGCCCGAAAAGTACCTGTTTTCATATCGGATTCATGTCGATATTCGGGGTACCGTCATTGACAGAGTTTCTTTCATTTCCGACATAAGATGCACGTTTTTGGTTGAATTGCCCGAGAGTCCGATGTTTTTTGTTGTATTCGGCGGATTTTTTGACAAATTATTGCACTATATGATTAGTTAAGCAAATTGTTTAA
>CAZHJV010000036.1:0-4931 GCA_964533525.1 uncultured Methanomassiliicoccales archaeon
CCGTCCTTGGTGTTCTGATAGATGATCATATCCGGCGGTGTATCAGTCTGGAACTATTACAATGTGACCCGGATCCGTTCCTCCGGGAAGGATAGGGACAATACCCTGGATGTCACTGAAAAAATCAACATCTGGGTCTTTTGAAAAGGGTGCCGGCGGGATATCCTCCCGCCGGGTATGATATGTTTCAGATCTTCTCCAGTCTCTGGAGCATCTTGACGACCGCATCGACGGCGTCGCGGCCCTTCTCGATCCTGTCGACGGCCTGGAGTTCGGTCATGTCGGGACCGGTGATCCCGAGTGCGACGGGCTTGTCGTAGTCGAGTGCCAGATCCGTGATTTTACGGGCGGCCTGGGCAATGATGACCTCGTCGTGTTTGGTCTCTCCCTTGATGACCGCGCCGAGGGTGATCACCGCATCGACGTCTCCGCACTCGAGGAGTTTCTTGATGGCGAGGGGCATGTCGAACACCCCGGGCACCTTGACGACCTTGGTTATCTCGACTCCGAGGAACTCGGCCTCCGCCTTGGCCCTCTCGAGCATCAGCAGGGTCACTTCGTAGTTGAATTCAGCCACAACGGCTCCGATCTTGTATGCTTTCATTTCAAATCCTCCTTACTTCCTGTATACCGGACCTTTGTCCGCGAATCCCTGCCTCAGCCCGGTGCCGGCCCTCTGGGTCAGCCTCTCCGGCCTGAAGAGCAGGTCGTAAACGTTTACCGCGTGCTCCCTCGCACGCCTGTCCGCCAGCCACGCCAGCTCCGAATCGTCCTTGGCCTCGTCCTCGTGGACGAAGACCTCGATGATGTGGGTGTTGGTCATCAGCTGGGCCCTGATGAGGCCGTTGGACGCCTCGTCCGCGCACATCTTATCCTTGGGCATGGGGCCGGGCATCCCGAGCGCCATGCAGATGTCGCAGTGCTGTTCCTCGATGAGTTTCTTGCAGGCCACCGGCAGATCCTTCATCCCGGGTACGGTCACCCTGATGATCCTGAATCCCGTGCCGGTTCTCTCGAGCTCGTCGATGGCGGCCTTCCCCATATCGTACCTTGCGAACGTGGTGTCCGCGATGCCTATGAGCTTCATGATGTGCCTCCCATGCCCCTTATCTTCTCGACTATGCGGCGTGTCGCATTCAGATCGTCGGCCGTCTCGGTGGCCCTCACGACCCTCACATTCCCGAGTCCGTGTTCCCTCAGGTCGTTTTCCAGTTTCTTTTCGTCGAAATGCTGGTCGAAACCGAGGACGATCACGTCGGGTGCGATCTCCTTCACTATGTCGAAGATGCTCCCGGTGTCGTGTCCCACCACCGCCCTGTCGACGGGTTTAAGGGCACCGACGATCTTCGCACGCATGTAGTCGGGGGTGATGGGCTCGTGCTTCTCCCGTCTGACGGTCTCGTCGCTGGCCACCACGACGGTCAGTTCGTCCCCGTAGGCCTTGGCCTGCGTCAGATACGATATGTGGCCGGGGTGGATTATGTCGAACACCCCGGAGGCCATCACCCTCGTCATGATTCACACGTCCAGTTCGGGATGCGCCTTCTTGAAGTCGTTCCATGCGGAGACGACCTCCTCCCCCGTGACGAAGGGCATTCCGTGCTTCTCGGCGTATTCGATGCAGTTCTCCTTCTTCTCGGAGCGTCCGTCGTCGCCCATCATCTCGCAGATGGTGGCGCTGGGGAGCACTCCCGCCATGTACATCATGGCGGTGGAGAGTTCCGTGTGCCCGTGCCTGTTGCTGAGGATGTGCTCGGACGAGTTGAGGAGGTGGACGTGTCCGGGTGCGCGGAAGGACCTTCCGAGGTCCTTCGCGATCTCCTCCGGCGCCTTCTCCGCGAAGACGGTCTCTGCGAACTTACTGATTGTGAGCGCCCTGTCGCGGTCGGGGATGCCGGTGTAGGTGTCCCTGTGGTTGATCGTGACCCCGAACGACGACTTCGTGTTGTCGTAGGGGATGTCGGTGGGCGCCATGAGCCCGAGGACGGGGTATTTCTCCCTGGCATCCCAGAAGACGTCGGACAGGTACGGGAGACCCACGGCCTTCGCAAGCCTGTAGGGGACGGTGGTGCAGAGGAGTCCCCCCGCATCCTTCCTCATCCTGCCGACGGTCTCGTAGGTGACGAACTGCGAGGCGGCCGTCATGTCGCTCTCCTTCTCCCTGTCGTCGAAATCGTAGATAAGAATGATCTGACCGTTACGGATGGCGTCAAGCGCTTTCTCGATGCTCATGATTCTGCTTCCTGGAGCTTTCGTATACGGAGAGTATAAAATAATATCTGGGTAACTACTACTATTTTGGTAGACGCCGTCCCGTAGCACATTATATATTCAGTACTGGTTTTCGGAGGAATATGTCTAAAGAGGACGCTCAGTACATCAGGGACCAGGTCATGGAACACAACCGCTGGTTCAACGACTGCATACCCATGATCGCCTCCGAGAACCTCATGTCCCCGCTGGCCAAGGAGATGCTCATCTCCGACTTCGCCGACAGGTACGCCGAGGGACTCATCGGGAAACGCTACTATCAGGGCAACATATATGTGGACAAGGTGGAGCAGAGAGCCGTGGACCTCTCGAAGAAGGTCTTCGACTGCGACTTCGCCGACGTCAGGCCCATCTCCGGGACCGTTGCCAACATGGCCGTCCTCTTCGCCTATGCGCAGCCCGGCGACACCATCACCACCTGCGCCCTCGACCAGGGCGCCCACATCTCCACCTGCGAGTTCGGGGCGTTCGGTCAGAGGGGCGTCAAATCCGTCAACTACCCCTGGAAACTCGACAACATGAACCTCGATGTGGACGGGACCGCGAAACTCCTGAAGGAAGTGAAGCCCAAGGTCGCCCAGTTCGGACTCTCCGTCTTCCTGTTCCCCCCGCCGATAAAGGAGCTGGAGGACACCTTCAACGAGGTCGGATGCCTCGTATGGGAGGACTGCGCCCACGTCCTCGGCCTCATCGCCGGAGGACAGTTCCAGAAGCCCTTCGAGGACGGCGTCGACATCGTTTCCGCCTCCACCCACAAGACCTTCCCCGGACCGAACCACGGTATCGTCCTCGGGAACGGACTCTCCGAGGAGAACACGAAGAAGATCCAGCATGCGATATTCCCCGGCGTGACCTCCTCCCACCACCTCCACGCCATGGCGGCCCTCGCCATCACCCTGGCGGAGATGGACGTCTTCGGGAAGGAGTATGCGGCGCAGGCCTGCAAGAACTCCCGCGCCCTCGGACAGGCCCTCTACGAGAGGGGCATCCCCGTCCTCTGCGAGAACCTCGGATTCACCAGGTCCCACGCGATCGCCCTCGACGTCACCGAGTTCGGGAAGGGGAAGGCGTGCGCGAAGCTCCTGGAGGATGCGAACATCATCTGCAACAAGAACATGCTGCCCTCCGACACCAGCTCCGTCAACCCCTCCGGCCTCAGGCTCGGAACGCAGGAGATGACCCGTCTGGGTATGAAGGAGAACGAGATGGACGAGGTCGCCGAGTTCATCGCGAGGGTCGTCGTGAAGAAGGAGGACCCCGCATCCGTGAAGAAGGACGTCACCGAGTTCAAGCACGGATTCGACACGATCCAGTTCTGCTTCAACGCAGGCGAACCCGCCTACGAATACCACAAACTCGTTCCCTGATCCCGGGGACGGGCCCCTCGGAGGAGGGGCCCGCCGGGATCGTTATCGTTTTTGAGAAAAGTTCACTCCGTCTTCCGGAGCATGTCCTTGCAGCGTCTGTAGATGTCTTCGGCAGGCTGCAGGGTCATCCATCCGTCGGCGATGGTTATGGGTTTCAGTTCCATGATTTTACACAACCTGTCGAATTCCACGTCGAACTCCTTCCGATCTGGTTCGAGCCCCGTATCCATCTTGACCATGTTCTTGTATCCGCAGACAGTGAACATCCACTTTACGTAACTGTCCTCGTCGGTGATGCCCAGTTCCGCCAGCATCTCCTCGTCCATACTGGCGAGCACCTTCGCCGAATCGCCGGCGCTTATGAACGGTCTCCAGTTGTGGGCTATGGCGGGGATGACGTAGAACATCCCGGTGTACGTCTTGACGAGGTCGGTGTACCTCTTCCCCCCGCCGACGGCGCCCCCGACGCAGTCGTCGCAGACCCCGCCGGTGCCGTCGCGGAACATCTCGGCAGGCTTCAGTCCGTTCCTCTCCGCCCACACGGTGATGTCCCAGCCGAAGTTCCCGCACAATCCGTAGTAGAGTCCGACGGCATCCACGAAGGGATTCATCTCCCTGACCTCGTTCTCTATGAATTCCTTCAGATCCTTCGGTTCGGCGTGAAGTGCCAGATCGTTCATTTTGATGAGTACGGAGAAGCCTTCCATGGAGACGGCCCTGTTGTACACCTCGTTGTCGGTGACCGTGGTGTAGGGAAGGTTCTTCCTCTCCAGCTTCTCCCTGAGACTTCCGCAGTGCTCGTTCTCCACCACGAAGATGTTCTTGGGTTCTGGGTCCCCGGACAGTCCGTAGACGAGTTCGTCCTCGAGCATGGGACATGCGATTATCCCCAGCACTCCTTCCGTCATAGGGACGCTAACATTTTGTAAGTATATACTTGTTGCAGTACCGTCCCCGGACATCTGGGATATATAAATTAGGCAAACCTAACCTTTAATATGTTGACACCCATACACAAGGGCTATGACAACGGGAAATCGTGAAGACTATCTGCTCGCAATCCTCAAACTCACCGAGGGCGGCACCGTGGCCAAGACCACAGAACTGGCCACTTTCATGGGAGTTTCCCCTGCCAGCGTCAGCGAGATGCTCAAGATCCTGTCCAAGGACGGACTCGTGGAGTATGCGAAATACAAAGGCGTCAAACTCACGGAATCCGGTCTCAGAGAGGCGAGGCTGACCAGAAAGAGGCATCATGTCGTCGAGAGGTTCTTCACGGACATCCTCGAGATA
>CAZHJV010000036.1:4941-14983 GCA_964533525.1 uncultured Methanomassiliicoccales archaeon
CGAGGCTGCCCACGAGGAGGCTTCCAGGATCGAACATTCCATATCCGACTCATCCGCCGTAAGGATGTGCGGCATGCTCGGCAACCCGCCCGACTGCGACTGCCAGTGCTGCGTCGAGCCCTGCAAGAGCGTTTCGGTCAACGGAATATCCATCACCATGTCCCTGGCTGACATGCGCCCCGGCGACTGCGGAAAGGTGTCCCACCTGAAGTCGGACGATAGTTTCGTTCTCAAGAAACTCCTGTCCATGGGATTCGTACCCGGCAGGAACGTATGCGTGGACAGTACGGAGGACGGGATGTTCGTCGTCAGGATAGGCGAGACAACCGTCGCGGCGGATACCGCTCTCGTGGCATCAGTCTACGCGGACATCGCCAACCACTGATCGTTCCGTCATATACGGCATTCTTTTCTGCGGCGTAGTGCGCGCCGCAGGTGTAAAAAAAAGACCTCCGGAACACCCTTTGTGCGGTGTTCCGAAGGCTGCGTTTTCAGTCGTGCGTGTACACGGCGGTGATCTTTTCGGGAGTTTTCTTCTCGATCCTCACGAATCCGAATCTCTCGAACTGGACGCTTTCGCTCTTCTCGTCCAGGATGCAGTCCTCGACGAGTCCGGATGCGACGGTCCCGTCGGTCATGAGGACGTCGCAGGGGATGCTGTTCCTGCCGACCCACTGGACGGCCCTGAGGCCTCCCTTCTTCATGTCGGAGATGTCGTTGCCGGCGTACCTCGCGGGCATGGAGTATTCCAGGTTGCAGAGGTCCTTCAGTCTGATCCTCCTGTCCTGGGAGAAGGTCTTGGAGTCCTTTTCGGAGATGAAGACGGTCTTGGGGCCGTCCACGGTGTACTGTTTCATGCCCCTCTCGGGGTGGTCGGGGTGCAGGGGCGCCTTCCCGGTAAGCGAATCGATGCCCTCGATATCGTACCTCACGGGGTCCTGTACGAAGAAGTACCTGTTGCTGACGGGGTCGATGATGTCCCTGTTCATGCCGTACAGGTTGTCCCAGGAGAACGTGATGTCGACGGATTTGATCCCGCTCTCGACCCAGTATCTCCTGACGGCCTCAGGCTTGATCCCTCTCCTCTCGAGGGCCCTGACGGTGCCGGTCCTCACGTCGTCCCATCCGCCGTACTCCCCTTCTTTGATGCTCTGTTTGATGAGGGAGGTCTTCAGGACGGTGTCGGGGATGTTGACGAGACCGTAGTGGTGGTAGACGGGCTGTTTCCATCCGAAGTAGTCGAAGACGTACCTCTGCCTCTCGGTGTTGTTGAGGTGGTCCTTCCCTCTGATGACGTGGGTCATGCCCATGAGGTGGTCGTCGATGGCCACGGACAGGTTCATCATGGGGTAGAGGCGGTATTTGGTGCCGGTGCGGGGATGCGGCGCATCCACGATCCTAAGCGCCACGAAGTCCCTGACGGCAGGGTTGGGGTGGGCGATGTCGGTCTTGACGACGGCGATGGCCTTGCCTTCCTCGTATCCGCCCTCCATCATCCTGTCGTACCTCTCCAGCTGCTCGTTCACGGGCAGTTCCCTGCAGGGGCAGGCCTTCTTCTCCTCCTTCAGGCCCCTCCAGTCGTCGGGGTTGCAGGTGCACACGTAGGCGTGCCCCTGCTCGATGAGCTTCCTGGTGTAGTCGTAGTAGATCTCGAACCTCTCCGACTGGATGAATTTCTTATGGATCTTCACTCCGAGCCAGTCGAGGTCCTCGGGGATCATGTCGTAGGCGTCGGGGTCGATCTTCTCGGGGTTGGTGTCCTCGAACCTGAGGATGAGTTCCCCGTTGTATCTCTTGGTGTACTCGTCGTTGAGGACGGATACGCGGGTGTGTCCGATATGGAGGGGTCCGGAGGGTCCGGGGGCGATCCTCATGACGGTCTTCCCCTGTTCGGCGCCCTCGAGGTCGGGGAGCTCGTAGACGCGCTCCTTCTTCTCCTTCTTGAGCATGGAAGGGTCCGCCTTCTCCAGTTCCGCCTTCTGGGCGTCGAAGCCCATGGCGTTGACCTCCTCGGTGATCCCGTTGATGGTCTCGGTGATCTCAGCGACCTTCGCCCTGTACTCCGGATACTGTCCGAGGATCTTTCCAACGATGGCCTTGGGGTTGGCCTTGCCTTTGAAGAACACCGCATTCTGCAGTGCCAGTTTTCTGATTACGTCCTCTATGGGCTCTGACATGATGCCGCTGAATCCCCGCGCGCCTATAATAGGGTTACTGGGTGTGCAGGTATGCTCCGCAGACCTCTCTTATCCCGCCGGGACGGTCATTGTACCAGGAACGGAATGTCTTCCCGGAGGCGGATACGGCTTTTCCGATGCTCTCGAAGAACGCGGGAAGATCGGATTCCTTCACCTTCCCGAGTACGTCCCCCATCCTCTCCTTCCCGAGCACGTGGGACCCGCCGGCGCTGACTTCGAAGGCGGGTTCCCCGTCCACGGAGGGGCATCCGCGGAGGCCGATGGTGCCGAGCTGATGGGCGGCGCAGGATGAGGTGCAGCCGGAGATCCTTATCATCGGAAGAACGCCGTCCGCGAACCCGTTCTCCCTCTCCATGGAGATCAGTCTCCCCAGCAGTCCGCGGGAGTCGCGGAGCCCCATCTGGCATATCGTGTTCCCGACGCATGATACGGACGATTCGAAGACGGTCCGGGCACCGTCGGAGAGTACTTCCGACATCCTGTCCGCCTCGGAACCGGTGAGGCTGACGGCATACAGGGTCTGGTTCGGTCCGAGGCGGATCTCCGCACCCGGCATGTCCCTCAGGACATCGCGGATCTCCTTCATCTTCTCCGGAGTCGGGTCCCCGCCTATGGGGTGGTAGGACAGGTAGAAGAGTCCCTTCTGCACCTGCGGGCGCGCCCTCGGGGCCGAGGGCACGGAACCGTCGCCCTTCTTCCGCACCGTATGCGGTGCGGGATGCACCTTCGGCACATCGCCGCGGGCCCTGACCTTCTCGAGCTCCTCCCTGTATCTGGCTATGTATCCTCCGTCTCCGAGGGTATCGCGCATGTAACGCACCCTCGCCCTGCTCCTGTCCCCATAGTTCCCGCAGGCGGTGAACATGTCGACCATGGCGGCGAGATGGAGGAGTACGTCCTCCGCCTCCGCCCCTTCGCAGACCGAAAGACCCAGCTTCGGTTCGTTCCCCAGGCCGCCTCCGCTGTAGACGTCGAATCTCCCGTCGTCCCGGGCTATGAATCCCAGGTCCCTCGCGGTGGCGTCCGTCATGTTCTCGGCCGTGCAGGAGAATCCCACCTTCAGTTTCCTGGGGAGTTTCTTCCCGGCGGTGTAATCGAGGAGGAACCTGCCCGCGGCCTCCGCATACGGGAGGACGTCGAAGGGACAGAGTATGAGTCCCGAGAGAGGGGTGGCGGTGACGTTCCTGGGATAATCCCCTCCTCCGCCGTAGGTGAGGATGCCGTGTTCCGTCGCTTCCGAGATGATCTCCGGGATATCGTCTCCGGAGAGTCCGTGCAGCTGCACGGACTGGCAGGTGGTGATGTGGATCTTCTCCGGCCCGTATTTCTCTATGCAGCCGCAGATGAAATCCAGTTTATCCGTGTCCACGGCGCCGCCGGAGAGGCGGAGCCTGACCATGCCTTTCTCCCCGCCCCTCTGGGCGTAGCTCCCGAATCCTCCGAATATGCCTTTGTACTCCTTTACGGACATCCTGCCCGAGTAGAATTTCCCGGATGCTTCGCGGAAGGCCGGAAGCATTCTCCTGTATTCGTCCCCGTCCATGGCACATATTCCGCATCGCGCGTATTTACCCGTTTCCGAAAAAGAAGAGACTCGATGTGCCAGACGGATAAAGGAAGGGTGTTCCGCCCGGATGCGGGCGGGACACCGGAAGGTGTTTGGGAAGAGGTTTGGGTTCGGGGATCAGCTGTCCCTCTTTCCGGTGGAGAGCCCGGCATCGGCGCCCTCCTCTTCGGAGGGGGCGTCGGCGCAGATCCCGTCTGCTTCGGCCCTGCTCTTCCCGTTGGGAAGGAGTCCGTGCTTCCTGGTGAGGAATCCGGGTCCCTTCCAGCTCCAGTCTCCCATGAGGTGCATGAGGGCGGGGCTGACGTATCCGACCATGAGCAGACCGTCGATCAGGATACCGGCTCCGAGGGCGAATCCGAATTCCTTGAGCAGCGAGGACTGGGCGAGCAGCAGGGTGAGGAAGGTTCCTCCCATCAGCAGGGCGCACAGGGAGATGACGGGTCCGGCCTCCCTTATGGCGGCGCAGATCGCATCGTCGTTGGACATTCCCCTGATCTTGTTCTCGCGGATCTTGGTGGTCATGAAGATCTCGTAGTCCATTCCGAGTCCCAGCAGGACGACGAACAGGACGATCGGGATCAGGAAGAGCACCGGCGTGTCCAGCAGGTCCTCGAAGACTATGTGGGTCAGAGCCACGGTCAGGAAGACGCTCAGCAGGATGGTGATGATCGACCTGATGGGTGTCAGGTAGCTTCCGAGGATGAAGAACAGCAGGACGATCAGCAGGACCGCGACGATGATCTTGATCATGTCGAACTGGCCTTCGACGTTCACAGAGATGTCGTCGATGGATGCGGAGGTGCCCGCGACGTAGGAGTCGCTCCATACGGCGCTGTACGTCTCGTCGTAGTAGCCGTGCAGGTCGGACCTGAGCTCTCCCAGGAAGGTCATGGTGTCGGCGGACATGGGCCTGTCGGTGGTGATGACCATCACGTTGACGTAGGACGCATCGTCGGAGAGGATGCCGGTGCTCACGTTGAGGATACCGTCGATGACGTTCGCGACGGTGATGGTCGAGGTCATGAGAGGCGTATCCCATGTGGCGGTGAAGTTCGAAGGATCGTAACCCACGGGGCTCTGTCCGGATGCGATGGCCAGTATCATACCGACGTAGCTCTGGACCGCACTGGGCATCTTGTCGTAGAGCAGGGCATTCGTAGTCTTGACGTCACCGGTGACGGCATAGACATTGGAGTAGAGGATCTGCCAGGAGTTCAGTCCGCTTATGCTTCCGACGATATCGTACTTCTCGTCGATCGCCTTCGTCATCTGCATTATGGCGGGGACGGCACCCGTGACATTGCCGGACGTGTCGATACTCAGACCGTATTCGTTCCAGATGGCGTAAGGTATGGTCTGTCCCATATAATCGAAGGATCCGACGGTGGCCACGGACTGGTTGAGGTCGAGCACGACGTAGGTGGGCATGATGGTGCCTCCGTCCGTCTGGGTCATTATGAGGTTGAGTCCGTCGACGGATTCGGAGTCGGGCATAACGCTGATCATGTCCGCGGAATCGTCCGCTTCGAAGTAGAGGTAGAGTCCGGGGATGCAGACGACTACGAGGGCGGCGACGATCGCCTTGCGGTGCTTCAGGGTGTTCCTGGAGAGCCAGGCGAAGTATCTCTTGGACCCCTTGGACAGGTGTCCGCGGATTCCCAGGTTGCTGCTTCCTTCCGCGATCCTCTCCTCGACCCTCTGGTAGCTTCCGATGTCGGAGGGCCAGAAGATCCTGTCCTTCGCGAGATTGAGCAGTGCGGGTATGAACGTGAGCGCCGCGATCAGCGCGATCGCGATACCTGCTGCGAGGACGATACCCATGGTGCGGACCAAGGTGAAGTCGCAGATGGCCAGTGCGGCGAATCCGATGATGACGGATATTCCGGAGGTGAAGACGGCCTCGCCGCCCCACATGACGGCGGCCTTGAGGGACTCCTCGTGGGAGTGTCCCTTCCTGCGCTCGTCTCTGTATCTGGTGATGATGAAGATGGCGTAGTCGCATCCCGCACCGAGCATGGACACGAGGATCAGGGTCTGAGTGATGTAGTAGACTCCCATCACGCTTCCGATGGCGTAGACCGCGGCGAGGGCGATGCCGTATGCCATTCCGACGACTGCGGGAGGCACGATCGCGGTGACGACCGCATAGAAGAACAGTCCCAGAAGCACGAAGATGAGAAGGATGGACAGGGGATCGACCTTGGACACGTCCTCCATGGAGGAGTTCTCAGTGTCGTAGGAGATCGCGTCGTTGCCGGTCACATAGGTGGTGAGGTCCGCGGCCGCAGGGTATGTCTCGGATACGGCATTCTTGGCATCCTTGACGAGTCCCCTGATCTCATCGGTCTGATGGGTTATATCGAAGGAAGAACCTTCGTTGTTGGCGATCGCGATGAGAAGGACCCCGGAGGTGTTCTTGTCTTCTTTGGAGTAGGAACCGTAGTTGGATACGGTAACCTTGGATCCGTACTCGTCATCCATCAAGTTGCTGAATTCCGCATAGACCTGATTCGCGGCGGTGAGTTCGTCCGCCGTCGAGTATGATATCACGAGTATCTCGGAGAGATCGATCGAATTGGAGTAGTTTTCGTTGATGATGGCCTGTCCTTCGGAAGCTTCGGTACTCGAACCGGACATGTTGTTCATGTCGTATTCGAGGACATCCCCGCTTTTCAGTCCGAAAGGCAGGGCGCACACCAGGACGACGATCCAAAGCGCGATCACCGCTTTGGAGTGTTTCATGATAACGTCTGCCATTTTCGAGAACATGAGTTCACCTTGTTTTGAGCGAATTTAACCGTGATATAAATAGATTTTGAACGTGCTCAACAAATCGTAATTTTCATCATGCTTAAACCGAACATATCCGCATATGTTACATAAATCGGGGTGCATCCGAAGACCGCCGGCGGTTGCCCGCCGCATTTTTGCTCAAAAATATTTGAGCACAATCAAATCTAAATACTGGACCGTCAATCGTAGCACAGAAACCGAGGCTGACAGATGGCACTCAGCAGCGTTGCAACCAAGACCCTCGACCAGAAGCGCGAGGAGTCCCGCGATAAGATAAAAGCCGCAGCGATGGAACTGTTCTACACCAAAGGGTACAGGGAGACCACCACCCGCGACATCATCAAGAAGGCAGGCATACTCAACGGAAGCCTGTACAACCGTTTCAGGAACAAGGACGAGATCCTCCTCAGCATAATCTCCGATGCGATGGGCGATTTCCTCTCGGAGGCGGAGAGACTCATCGCCTCCGACAGGGACCCGATGGTCGCATTCGCCTTCCCGGTGACCGTGGAGCTGTATCTGGCTAGTTCGTCGCGCCGCATCGCGGAGCTGATGTACTACGCCCACTGCACCTGGGCGGCGGTGGAGGAGTATGTCTCCATATACGGCGAGTGGGCCGGCAGGATCCTCAGATCCTACAGTCAGGATGTGGCTGATAAGGAGGAGAACAAGATGAAGCTCATAGCCATCATCGGCTCCGTCGGGAACATCTGCGGGTGCTATGCGGACGGGATGGAGGCAGACTACAAGGATGTCCTCACCCACATGATCAAGATCGTCAGCACCGCCGTCGGCGTACCCGTGTTCGACATCGGTTCCCTCGTCGGGAAACTTACTTCCGCCGTGGAATCCGGCGACATCGTCATCTGCGGCCACAGGATCTGATCCCCCCGCAGTAAAGGATTAATTACGCGGGCGCGGTTGTCGGAACGATGACAATCGATCTCGAAGGCGCGAAGGAGATCGCGGAGACCGTGGATCCCGACGATTACGACGCCACACGTTACATGCAGGGCGACCAGAGGACCACCTTCCTTTTCAGCAGCCTCAACGGAGGCAGGGCCGCCGGCAACGTCTATTCCACCAGGGAGAAGATCGCGAAGGCCATGGGCATAGAGAGGGACGGACTCGTCACCCACATCATGGACGCCATGGCGTCCCCCTGCGGGACGGAGGAGGTCTCCGACCCCGCATTCAAGTACCAGGAACTTCCGCTGGACCTCACGAAACTCCCCATCGTGAAGTATTTCCCCAAAGATGCCGGGAGATACATCTCCGCAGGGGTCGTGATCTCCGGGTACGGCGGGATACGCAACGCATCGTACCACCGCATGCTCATCAAAGATAAGGATTCCATAGGGATCCGCCTCGTTCCGAGGCATACCTTCACACTGTACAACGAGGCGAAGAAGAACGGCGAGGATCTGAAGATCGCGGTATGCATCGGTGCGCCCGCGGAGGTCATGGTGTCCGCCGCGCTTTCCGTGGATTACGGCACGGACGAGCTCTCCATAGCGTCCTCCATGCACATGAAAGGCCACGGGACCCCCCTGAAGACCGCGAAATGCTCCAACGGACTCATCGTTCCCGCGGACTGCGAATACGTCCTCGAGGGGAGGATCACCTCCGAGACCGCTCCCGAGGGCCCATTCGTGGACATCGCCGGGACCTACGACGAGGTGAGGGAACAGCCTATCGTGAAGATCGAGAGGATATGGGCGAAGAAGGACCCCGTATTCCAGCTCCTCCTTCCCGGAGGGTTCGAACACTTCCTCCTGATGGGCGTCCCGAGGGAACCCGTCATATTCAGAACGGTAAGGCAGGCCGTGCCCCGCGTGAAGAACGTCCGCCTCACGGAAGGCGGCTGCTGCTGGCTGAACGGCGTCGTATCCATCGCCAAGAACAAGGAAGGGGACTCGATCAATGCGGGAATGGCCGCATTCACGGGCCACTCGTCCATGAAGAACGTGGTCGTCGTCGACGAGGACATCGATATATTCGACGACCGCGAGGTCGAATGGGCCATGGCCACCAGGATGCAGGCCGACAGGATCGTCAAGATCCCGTGGGCCGCGGGCTCCTCGCTGGATCCCTCCGCGCACGGGACCACGTGGAAGACCATATTCGACGCCACCCTCCCCCTCGGATGCGACAGGGCGCCTTTCATCAAGGCGGCCGTTCCCAAGAAATGAACCGGGGCCGGGAGGGATCCCGGCTCCGTTTTTACCCATCTGGATCTTTTTGCATCTATTACGATCATCGGATTCGCTGACAGCCCGAAGGCGTGTTCAACGCCGTACTGATGAAGGATGTCCTCTCCCGCATCTCCGGAAGTTCCAGATGATCGAAAACGGGTTTTCCCATTCCTGCATCCTGTTGGGAAGGTTTTGCCGGATGTCTCCAGTCTTCACGAATCAAAGTGTTTGAAATTTCAAGAAAAATTATGAGAATTTCAAACAGTTTCTGCCGAGGTCATCGATAGGTTCCCGCACCTGCAGCCGGATCAGGACTGTTCAGGATCAGTATATGCCAGACTGTGGTTTTTTCAAATTATATGGAAAAAGGCATACGGGGAACCGAGTCCCCGTATGCCGGGCGAAGATATTTTCAGGACGAGAAATAGGCTTTCTTATCGGAGATCCGCAGCGCGATAATGAGCCCGACGACGAAACAGATGGGGGCGCCTATCGCACAGATCGCGGAGAGGATGCAGCACCAAAAGCAGAGCGAGTGGCAGGTCCTGGTCCTGAGTTTGGATGCGGAGATCAGCGCGAATATGCCGGAGAGGATGAGTCCGCTCATCACGAACAGACAGATCGTCCCGACCTCGGAATCTATCGTGTAGAAGATCAGGGGAACTCCGAACCCGACGATAAGTGCCAGAACGCCCCATACGGCGGTCAGGGTGTACAGGGTGTCGATGCTGCCGTCCGCGGCGGCGGGGGCCTGGACCGAAGGTCCCGCATATCCGATCCCGCCGGTCCCGGTGGACGTTCCGCAGCTGGGACAGAATCTGTCCTGGGGGCTGAGGAGGGTTCCGCATTTGGGACAGTATGCCGTCAGAACCACTCCCCGTTCTTCCTGTCGATAGTCTGATCCCTGTCGGGACCGACGCTGACGATGTCCACGGGCACCTTGAGTTCCTTCTCGATGAAGGAGATGTAATCCTTCATCTCCTCCGGAAGTTCGTCGTATCCGCCCTTCACGACGGCCTCAGTGTCATCCCATCCCTTCCATCCCTTCATCTCGGTGTAGACCGGCTTCGCCTTCTCGAGCTGCCTGATGGATCCCGGGAAGTATTTCGTCCTCTTCCCGTCGATCTCGTATTCCGTGCAGACGGGGAGGACGTCGTATCCGTTGAGGACGTCGATCTTGGTGACGGCGATGCTGCTGAATCCGCAGAGTCTGTTAGCGTGTCCGGCCACGACGAGGTCGAGCCATCCGCATCTCCTTCCCCTTCCGGTGGTGACGCCGAATTCTCCTC
>CAZHJV010000037.1:0-14731 GCA_964533525.1 uncultured Methanomassiliicoccales archaeon
TGATGAACTCGTGAAATGGAAGGATTCCGATGACAGGAAAGCACTTGTGATCAAAGGTGCGCGTCAGGTCGGAAAGACGTTCATCGTCAGAGAGTTCGCAAAGGAACAGTATGAGCATTATGCGGAACTCAATTTTCTTGTAGACCCTCTTCTTAAGAAGATATTTGATGACGATCTGACAGTCGATGGCATTGTGCAGAAGATATCGTTAGTGTTGAACGACAGTGAGATCAAACCGGGATGTCTCATCTTCCTCGACGAGATTCAGGATTGTCCGAAGGCGAGAAGGGCGCTCAAAATCTTCGCAGAGGACGGACGTTATGACATCATAGCATCGGGTTCGATGCTGGGTGTGTCCGACTCGGGATTGGGCATATTCAGAGAGAAGGAACGGCCGATAATCGGCGTGGGATACGAGAAGACCCTGACGATGTACGCCCTGGATTTCGAGGAATTCCTGTGGGCGAGAGGGGTCCCGCAGCAGGATATCGATCGCATCAGGACTAAGATCAGAGGGATGAAACCCCTCGATGCGGCGGAATACGAAGTGATGATGAGACAATTCAGGGCTTTCATGATTTTCGGCGGCATGCCCGAGGTCGTATGCGCCATGGTTTCCGGCGACAACGACAGGGCGATAGCCGCAATGGATATCATACTCGCCAATACGCTGGAAGATATCAACAGATACAATGCCGGTGCGGATGTCCTCAAAACGAGGAGATGTTTTGAGAGCATTCCGTCGCAGCTCAGGGATACCAACAAGAAGTTCACGTTCTCGAGGATCGCCGACAGGGAGGGGGAGCATTTCGATAATTCCACGAAACAGAAGTATTACGATGATACCGAGTGGATCGGTGCTGCGGGATACGGGAATTTCTGCTATCTGCTCAGGGAACCGATGTTTCCTCTCAAAGCGAACGAGATCGCGGACCAGTACAGGATATACCTCTTCGATACGGGGATGCTCACGCATATCTACGGCCCGTCGGCGAGGATGGCCATGTTCACCGACGACTACCGTTACAACCAGGGTGCCGTCGCCGAGAACATAGTTGCGGAATGTCTGGTGAAGGCGGGTATACAGCCGAGATGCTACCGTAAGACCAACGGCAAAAACAGGATGGAGCTGGATTTCGTCGTCGAGTTGGGTACGGACCTGTGCGTGATCGAAGTAAAATCCGGAAAGGACCGGGAGTTCCCGTCACTGAAGAAGGCGCCGGAGGTATTCGACGTAGACAGGCGCATGGTGTTTGAGAAGAGCAATATTTCTGTGGATGATGACGGCATAGAGCATTATCCGCTGTTCGCAGCGGCATTCATACGCGATATGATCCGTGTGCGCGAAGGATTCGACGGGAACGGACTGCCGATAAACGGAATCTGATAGGGCGGAATCACACCGTTCCGGAAAAGATGCGGATCATCCCGCCGCAGATATAGGGGGGACTCAGAGTTTCATGCTGGTCCAGCAGAGTTCGCGGGTCTCGGTGTAGAGGACGCCGCCGTCCCTGAGCTCGGTCCTGACGTCCCTGAAAACGATGTTGTCCTTGCCGAGGAAGACCCTCTCGGACCAGCCGTCATGACTGTTCTCGAAGATGTTGACGTATATGTGGCCGAACGGGGTCGTCATGTTCTCGGAGCCTTTCTTCTCCAGTTCGGACATATCGAAGACGAGGGATCCGAACGAGGTCTTCGTCCCGATAGTGCTCTTCTCGGTACCGTTGACCTCCTTCTCCACGGTGACGTCGTCACCGTCTATCCTGACGACGGAGTATTTTTCTATGGCCGGATCGCCGTGGGCTCTCCCTCCGTGCGATACGGTAACCTGATATGCGAACCATGTTCCTTCGGTTATTTCGGCCATGACAATCCTCCTTCGGAGCGACCTAGGATTCGGCTGTTAATAAACTCTGCGCAGGACGGTCACTTGGTGGCGCATATGAAGAATGAGAACGGGAGATATATCGTGCCGGATTCCCCCTCCGCCCTGAGGGAATCCCTCCCGTCCGTATCGACCTTCACCGTCTTCGCCCCGAGTTCGATCAGCGCTCCCACGTCCCACTGGGGCCTCCTTTCGGACGACAGGGGCAGATCCCTCGCGATCCTCTCCATGACTGCCGGGTCGACGTTCTTTATGTCGGAGTGTTCGGGGGCATGGGCGGCGTAGTTCCAGTCGTACAGGTACAGATAGTGGTTCCCGTCGAAGACCATGAGTTTCCCGTCGGGTTTCAGGACACGCAGCCATTCGCGGTATGCGTCCTTCGGCCTGTCGAGGTTCCATACGAGGTTCCTGGAGATCACCAGGTCGAAGGTCCCGTCGGGGAAGTCCAGCGACTGGGCGTCCATCAACGAGAATTCCGCATCCACCCCGTACCCGGCGCAGTTCTCCCTCGCCTGCTCGAGCATGGCCTCCGTGCAGTCTATGCCGGTGACGCGGTGCCCCAGCCTTCCGAGGATCACGGGGAAGAATCCGGGTCCGGTCCCGACGTCGAGGATATCGGCGGGACCCTCATGACCCAGATGCTTCTCTATGATGTTCAGCCAGTGGCGGTAAGTGCCCGCGGCTATCTGTTCCGTGACGGTCTCCGAGTAGCCGGATGCCCTCTTCGTCCAATAATCCCTGATGCCTTCCATGTGGTTCTCGGTATTCATGCTCCGCCTCCGTCGTAGAAGAAACGGGAGATGTCGGGGACCGAGGAGAACGAGGAGAAGTGTTCGAAATAGTATGCGAACAGATCCGCATAACTCCCGATCTCCGCGGAATTCCCGTACATTATGTTCTGGTAGAACGCCATCTCGATGATGTAGAGGGGGCTGTTGCCCACTTCCCTGGCTATCCCGAGGTAGCGTATGTCCGCCGATGCGTCCTTTATCGTCTCCTTATCGGCCGCCACGCATTCTTCCAGGCGGTACTGTCCCCGCGTGCCGTCGTGTTCGTTGTCCACGTAATACACCGTATCATATCCGCAGGTCTTGATGACCCCGAGAACTGATTCCGCGGGCAGGTTGTTGTAATTCCTTCCGAGGCTGGGGCTGTGCTGCCCCACGGCGTATACGTTGGCCCATTCGGCGTGGATGTTGTTGGTGTTGTTGTAGCCGGTTATGCTGTAGGTCCCGTTGTTGTAAGTGCTGCAGTTCCTGGCCATGACCATGGCGGCCTTCTCCGCCGGGACGTAGCCGCTTATCTTCCCGTAGAGGCCGTCGTACCATTCCAGATACGCATAGACGTTGTCCATGTCCCCCTGGAGCAGGAATGCGAACATGGTCAGGGAGCGGTCGATGTAGGTGTTGGCGGTGTCCACCCCGCTGTTGTCGCAGGTGTTCATGAACATCACGTCGATCCCCGCGGGTTCCAGCGCGGAGGCGCTGAGGCCGTCCGCCTCGGCGCTGCAGTATCCGGGCACGTAGACGTCTATCTTCTCGCGGATCATGACCTCGTAGTTCGGATAATCCGTGTCCCCGTAGGATCCGGTATCCGACGGGAGGCCGCAGAAATCCATCCAATAGTCCTTTATGCTGGAGTCCACGAGGGTCACCTTCCCCATGAGTCCGGCGAGATCGGCGGCGTACATGCCGCTGCAGTAGCCGATGGCGATGCTCTTCACGGGCCAGGAGACCTTGGCCGCCTTGCCGTAGCTGTCCACATAGTATACGTCTGTCTCGGAGCCGTCCGTCACGGCCGATACGATCTTTTTCAAATGTGCCAGATCGTCCTCGTTCACTTTCCCGTCGCAGTTCGTGTCGCAGAGGATGTTCTCCTCCGCGGTCCCCGCGAGGACGTTCTCCAGATAGGCGACGTCATCGTTATCCAATCTGTCGTCGAGGTCCGCATTGCCGAAGACCCAGAGCCTCGAACCGGAGGAATTCAGGGTCTCGTCGTCTATCGCGGTCCCCAGGAGGGAGGAGTCTTCGCCGTCCCCGCCGGAGGCGAGGATCCCCAGGAACGCACCGCCCAGCAGGAGGACGGCGACGGCGATGGCCGCGGCCGTGCGGGAGGTCCGCATCGGCCTATCCCTGTTCGGGGTTTCCTCCTTCTTCTCCCCGTACGGTTTCGGTTCGGGGAGGTCGTCTGTCTCCGGGAGGAGCATCACGTGCGGCACCCCGCCGTCCGTCACGACGGCGGACCTGACTCCGTACACGGCCTTCACGTTGGACTCCGTCAGGACCTCGGAGGCGGTGCCGTCGGCGAAGATCCTTCCGCCGTCCATGAGGATGACGCGGTCGGCATACGCGGCCGCCACGTTGAGGTCGTGGCACACCATGAGGACGGTGATGTCCTTTTCGCGGGTGTAGCGGCGGAGGAAGCGCATGACCTCCATCTGGTATTTGATGTCCAGATTGGATGTGGGTTCGTCGAGGATGAGGATCTCCGGTTCCTGCGCCAGTCCCCTGGCGATCATGACCCTCTGAAGCTGTCCGGCGCTGATCTCGTCGATGCGCCGGTCAGCGTATTCCGAAAGACCCAGCTTGTCCATCGCATCGTCCACGGCGGCCATGTCTTCATCGGTCACGGCCCATCCGGAACGGGGATGCCTCCCCATGAGGACGGCTTCCGAGACGGTCATGGCGAAGACGCTCGATTCGCTGTTGGGGACGAACGCGACCTTCTTCGCCAGGTCCCTGCGGCTCATGGTGCGTATGTCCTCCCCGTCCAGGAGAATCGATCCGGAATCGGGTTCCAAGAGTCTGCATACGCATTTCACGAGGGTGGTCTTCCCCACCCCGTTGGGCCCCAGGATGCAGCAGAGTCCGGGCCTGTCGAACATCAGATCGATATTGTCAAGTACGCGGTTCTCCCCGTACCCGAACGTCAGGCCCCTTATCTCCGCCAGGGTCACGACCACACCTCCTTGGCCGAACGGAGCACCAGGAACATGAAGAGAGGTCCGCCTATGCATGCGGTTATGACTCCGACCGGCAGCGACTGGGGTGCGATGACGGTGACCGATACGATGTGGGACACCAGGAGCAGGAGGGCCCCGAACACGCCCGAGGCGGGTACGAGGTATCTGTTGTCGGGGCCGATGACGGCCCTGACTATATGGGGGGCCACGAGTCCCACGAATCCGATGACCCCTGTGAAACTCACGACGGATGCCGCCACGAGGGTGACAGCCAGAAGGACGGACATCCTTCTGCGTTCCACGTTTATGCCGAGGGTTTTGGCGCTCTCGTCGCCGATGCCCATGATGTTCAGCTGGTTGGCGGCGTACTGCACGTATGCGGTCCCGAGCGCGGTGATTATGAGGACGATCAGCAGGTCGCCGTATTCCAGCCCCCCGAGGGATCCGACCATCCACTTGTAGACGGCGGAAAGGTCGTCGGGATCCGCGACGATCATGAACATCTGGGTCATTGCGCTGAACATGTACATCAGGGAGATCCCGCAGAGGATCATCATGGTGGGGGTGGCCCTCCTGAACCTGCTGAGTACGAGGATCACCGCCGCGGGTATGACCGCGAAGACGAAGGCGTTGATGACCACCCCGCCCCCGGACAGCACCTCCACCCCCAGGATTATGGCCACGGCGGCCCCGAATCCCGCTCCGGAGCTTATTCCCATGGTGTACGGGTCGGCGAGGGGGTTCCTGAGCATGCTCTGCATGGCCGCGCCGCATACGGCGAGAGCGAATCCGCACAGCACCGCGCCGGCGATCTGAGGCAGTCTCAGGTCGATGACGATATGGCGCACCGTGGGGTCCGTTTCCCCTCCGACGATACTGTGCCAGATGGTACGATATACGTCCGATGCGGATATGGGATAATCGCCGACGGTGGCCGCCCAGACGGCGACGGCCGCGCACAGGACCGCGCATACAGCTATGAATACGAGTCTGCGGGCGGAGGATCTCCTGTATGATGCCCTGAATCCGGAGTCCTTCTCGTCCGCCATTCCGTCACTTTTCCGCTGTGACCATGAAATGGTCGTTGGTCAGTCCGTACGCCAGATAGCGCATTCCGCGCAGCACCTTCTTCTGGATGCCGTGCTTCACGGAGATGTTACGGAATCCGGCCTCCTCCATCATGGCGATGTCGTCGTTCGGGCGGTCCGCACCGAACGACCACAGGCTCTCCATGGCCTCGGAATCCGAGGGTTCCGAGTCGTTTTTCCTGTCTGGGTCTTCTATGCGGCATGCCCATGAGGAGATCCTGTTCTTCAGGAACGTCATCCTCCTGTCGTGGGACCAGTCGCCGTCCACGTAGACGATCCTCCCTCCGGGGCGGAGGACGCGGTACCATTCGTCCATGACCTTCCGGGGATCGGGAACGGTCCACAGGACGTAATCGCTCACGACGGCGTCGAAGGAGCAGTCTCCGAAAGGCAGTTCCATGGCGTTCCCGCAGACGAACTCTATCTCCAACCCGTTGTCGGCGGCGTTCTTCTCCGCCTTCTCGAGCATGTTCTCCGAGAAATCCAGTGCCGTCATCTCGTATCCGAGGTCGGACAGCTGCATGGAGACTATGCCGGGACCGCATCCGACATCCAGGACTTTCCTTCCGGCGGTGCCGAGGGCATCGGCGTAGACGTCCTGCCAGGCATGCCTCTCCCTGAGGTCGGAGAATCCCTTGACGACGAACCTGTCGTAGGAGCAGGACCTGGAATTCCAGTGCCGGCGGAGCGCGGCGGTCTCTGTCATATTGGATACGAATGTCCGACACACATATAATGGTGTTGTTACGATTTTCAAAAAAACGCATAACAATTATGTTCGATTTTTCAAAAATGATGTAGGTATTCCTTAAGTCTCATCCTGTATCCGATCTCGGCCCAGCCGCACATCAGGATCAGTCCGACCACTTCGCAGACTATGAATCCTATCCACATGGCGTCCGGGGATATCGTGCAGGTGGCTCCGAACGCCACGATGAGCAGGACGTTCCTGAGGATGGTGCTCCAGAGGGAGCTGTTGGCCATGCGCATGGCCTGCAGGAGGGACGATGCGATGTTGATCGCCGCGAACAGGACGCTTATGATCAGGAACATGCGGGTGACATGCACCACATCGTCCCTCATGGCCGCGGAGCCTTCGCTGTAAGTGAATATGATCGCGGCGTAATCCATCGTGAAATACAGGGCGACGGCCGCAACCGACGTTATGATCAGGGTCCACATCATGGCGTAGCCGTAGGAGAACCTCATCTTCGCGAAGTCGTGCTTGCTGAATGCGGCCGCGGCAATCGGGACGAGCGCACCGGCCATGGCCACGGAGGCCACCAGAAGGAGGTCTATGTACTTCCACGAGGTGGCGTAGACCGCATAGCCGTACGCACCCCAGCAGACCACCACGAAATAGTTCAGGACGAAGTTGACGAGTGCCATCATGTCGCTCTCGACGGCCTTGGGAACGCCGACGCTGAGGAAGTCCTTCAGTACGGATCTTTCCATTCTGGCACTTCTCACGTGAAGGTCCACGTAGGTGGTGTCCGGCCTCACATAGTACCAATAGAGGAAAGGCAGCAGGGACAGGAACGTCGCGGTGACTGTGGCCCACGACAGTCCGCAGATGCCCCAGTTGAACACGAACGTGAACAGCGGGTCGAGGACTATGTTCAGCACCGCGGCGGAGACCATCATGATCATGGACCTCCTCGATGCACCCTCGCCTCTCAGGATGCCTGCGAATACTCCCTGGATGATGATTATGAATGCCCCGAGGCAGTAGGGGAGCCCGTAGGCCTTCCCGTCCTCGTACGTCTCCGTCCCGCCCACTGCCAGGAGGATGGGGTTCATGATGAGCAGCATGATCGGGATGAACAGTACCCCGACGATCAGCATGAATTTGACCGACACGGATGCGACCCTGTCCGCCTCCTCCTTGCGTCTGGTGGCCGCCTTGGCGGCTATGGATGCGGATATCCCGATACCTATGCCGGAGCCGATCCCGCTGAGGATCAGGTAGAAAGAGGTGATTATGCCGACCGCGGCGAGGGCCACGGTCCCGAGGCTGGAGCACCAGAACGTGTCGACGAAGATGTTGACCTGTGCCACCATCAGCGAGACGAACATGGGGACGGCCATCATGCGCAGGGCGGACTTGGGGTCCCCAAGCATGTTCTTCGCCTCGGCCGTCAGCTGTTTCTCCGCCGTGTGCTCCCCTCCGATGAATCCTCGACGCAGGGCACGGTAATATATCTATCCCCGGGACGCCGAACCGGACCTCTGGGTCATCGCACCCAAAGAATGAAAAGGGAACCCGGGGAGGGTAGAAGGCAGCATCCCCGGGCGTATGTGAGGAGAGAGCTCCGGGGAGGGATCCCCGGAGGGAAGATGTTTCGAAAGGAGGTTCCCGCGGCTCAGAGGCCGTAGTTCTTCATGTTGAAGTTGGGGACGACGCCGGTGAATTCCTTCACGCACTTCTCGACGAAGGCGTCCTCCTCGGTAGGCAGGGCCTGGATCTTCTTCTTGCAGTCCTCGAGGACATCGTACTGCTTCTTGGTCAGCTGGAGGACCTTGGAGTTGTATCCTCCCTCGATGATCTCGATGGCCTTCTCGGCCGCGGCCTTGGTCCTGAGGTAGTAGCTGTCGCCGTTCTCGACCATGACCTTTCCGATCTCGTAGGCGTTGTTGTACGCGAGGATGTATCCCTCGGGTCCCCTCGCCATGTCGGAGATGGTGTACAGATCCCTGAGGGTCTTCTCCTGGTGGGTCTGGATGGCGGTGTTCATCAGGGAGCACTCGTATCCGAGGGATCCGAGCCAGCACTGGACGGAGGTTCCTCCGAACTCGGGGTGGTACTCGACGGACTCGTTGGACCAGCAGTCGCAGACGGATGCCATCAGGTTGCCCTGGAGATCGCAGTGGGCGCACTGGCAGTTCTTTCCCTCCTGGGTGGTGGGCTTTCCTGCGATTGCCTTGCAGATGACTCCCTCGTATCCGCAGTCCTTGTCGGGTCCCTGTGCGCCGCACTCCCATGCGACGAGGGTCCTTCCCGCAGAGATTGCACGGGTGATGGCGCTGAAGGTCTTCTGGACATCGTTGTCCATCATTCCGCCGGCCATGAACATGGAGACGTTCGCTCCGGAGCAGTCGGTGTCTCCTCCGGGGACAGTCCTGTTCCTCTTGGCGATGTCGACCATCTGGTTCCAGATGTATTCCATGTCGATGGATCCGAGGTATCCGACACCGAACAGGAAGGCGACGATGTCTCCGTGGGTGACGGCGTAGTCCGCGAATTCTTTTCCGCCGACGGATTCGACGGAGAGGTTGTCCGCACCGTTCTCGCATGCGTAGTCGCAGCACTCGAAGAACTTCTCGGGGTAGGCGTGGGCGGAGTCCATTCCGGGGCGGAGACCCATGTCGTGCTCCCTCTGGTCGGGGATGGTCTGCCTTACACCGCAGGCGATTCCGTATTCCTCGTGGAATTTCTCGCAGGTCTCCTTCTGTCCGGAGACGACGGGGGCGCACAGCTTCTCCTGGTTCATCTGGGAGACCCACTCGGTCTCGAGGTGGACCGCGGGGAATCCGGCGGTGACTGCCCTGTTGAGGACGTCGACGGTGATGTAGTCGACGTATTCCTTCCTCAGTTTGGCGGGGTCCTTCTCGGTTCCCGGCCTGGGCGCGTAGTTGACTTCGGGGATGACCTGTCCGGCTCCGATCTTGAGTCCGAAACCCTCGGAGACGGGGTGGAGTGCGGTTCCCATTACCATGTCGTCGGCGCACTTGTACGCCATTCCAGTGTATTTTACAGATGTCATTTCAGTTCCCTCCTACGATAGCGTCCCACTCTTCCCTGATCTTCTTCCAGTCGTATCCGTCGAGGATCTTCTGGGCGATGATGGGGGTCTGGGGTGCCTTTCTCGAGTAGATTCCGAGGTCGTAGGAGTTGGCGAACTCCCTGTTGACTGCTCCGCCGCATCCCATCAGGGGGATGGTGAGGCCGGCTTCCTTCATGAGCTCGGCTTCCGCGGGGAACGCGGACATGGTGGTGGTCATGAGGGCGGTGCCGCTCATGAACAGGGGCTTGACTTCGATGCATTTCGCAACGGCGTCCTTGACGGGGACGTCGCGGCCCATGTCGATGACGGTGTATCCTGCGGCCCTCATCATGACGGCGGCGATGTTCTTTCCGATGTCGTGGGGGTCTCCTTCGGCGGCGTGCATGATGACGGTTCCCTTGGTGGACCTTCCGCCGGGGACCTGCTTCTCCGCGATGGCGATTCCGATCTCCATGGTCTTGGCGGCCATCATGATCTCAGGAAGGTAGTAGACGTGTTCTGCGTACAGCTTCGCGACGATCTCCATGCCGGCGACGAGTCCCTCGTTGATGACATCGAGGGGGTCTTTGGATCCGAGCGCCTTCTGAACGGCGGGTCCGACGTCCTTGAACTTCATGAAGAGGACCTTCTCGGCGACCTCTTTGAAGACGGGGTCGGCAGGCAGGAGTTTCTTTGCTGCCTCCTCGGGCGTCTCAGCGTTCTGGAGCTTTACATCGTAGCGAGTCAGGATTTTAGAGAAATCCACTCCCTGAATGCTTATCATTTTCTTCTTCCTCCAATCGGGATTTCACTCCCGGCAGTCTGTTGTACGTGTCCATGATATTTAATCTATTGGACGAACATAGTAACCAATGATATATCTATAAGCACACATTTTAAATATTAGATTTATGGACTACTGTTCCAACCAACATAATTAGATTGATTATTTGTTGATTGAAAAAACACATGCGGAACCCAACTTCCGGAGAATTTTAGGATTCCCGCAATAAAGGCTTAATAGGTATTGTTCATAATAGAGGGGCATGATAGTCTACATTTTGGGCGGATTTCTCGGGAGCGGCAAAACCAGCCTGCTCATGAGGCTCGCCACCATGTTCAGCGAGAGGAAACAGAGGGTAGCGATCCTCGTCAACGAGTCCGGGGAGATCGGCGTCGACGGTGCGACCCTCAAGGCCCAGGGGTATGACGCGGTCGAACTTCCTTCCGGGTGTATATGCTGCTCCCTCGCGGGACCTCTCCAGAACGCCCTCAGGAACATCGCCAACGACATCGACCCCGATGTCATCATAATCGAGCCCACCGGACTCGCACTCCCCCACAAGGTGAAGGACCTCGTCCACAGCGCATGCATCGACGAGGACAAGGACGTCATCATCGGGATCTCCGACATCCAGAGGTTCAAGGACCTCATCAAGAAGAAGGAGGACTTCTTCACGAGGCAGATGCAGGGTTCCGATTTCATCCTGATCAACAAGAGCGACCTGGCGAAACCCGGCGAGATCGAGGAGGCCACCGCATGGCTCAACGAGCGCTTCCCCGGAAAGGAGGTCGTTCCCGTCTCCGTGAAGGAAGGGACGAACCTCGACAAAGTCTACGGGATGATGCAATGAGCGACTGCTGCTGCCATCATCACGACGAAGAGGAAGAGCATGAGCACACCTCCATCGAGGAGGCGGGCGGATGCGCCGCCGGATTCACCGGAACCATCGAGAATTTCAACACCGATGCGGAGATGAAGCTCGCGGACGCCCTCATGGCCGTCGGAAAATACGTGCAGGGCGAGTCCGGTTGCCTTCTCGGGCACATCAAGGCCGCCGTGTACACCGAGGAAGGGAACGGGATCACCCTCAATCTCATCGACATGGACAACGGGGTCGAGCACCACGGTACCCTTCCCCGCGCGGACCATGTGAAATTCAACTTCATGTGCGCGGTCCTCGATGTGGACGAGCATGAACTCACCCACGAGATGATGCATGCGATAGACGATTCGGGTCTCGACTACAAGATCGACCCCGAGTCCCTCCACCACCATCACCATCACCACCACGATGATGATGACGATGATGACGAGTGCATGGTCGACGAGAACGGGCATCACCACCATCACCACGACGGCGAGTGCTGCTGCCACCATCACCACGATGACGATGATGACGACGATGAATGCGGACACCACCATCACCACGACGGCGAGTGCTGCTGCCACCATCACCACGATGACGATGATGACGATGACGAATGCTGCTGCCACCATCACCACGACGATGACAAGCATTCCGAGGAGAAACCCAAGAAGAAGGGCTTCTTCTCGAGACTCTTCGGAAAGAAGGACTGATCCCGACGTGTCCGCCCCCGGGCGGACACGGCCCTTTTTAAACCTATTATTCAATATATTTAACGGAGGAAGAATTTTTGACTTACGGAATCGCAATCGATATCGGTACCAGCGGGTCCAGGGCACACGCCGTGGATCTGTCGGACGGGAGGATAATCTCCACCGTCACGACCGAATGCCACCCCCTGCCCGGGGCCAACGTCATGGACCACCTGACCTTCTGCATCAACGTTGGGAACGATGTGGCGCACAGGATCCTCATGGATACCGAGAACAAGGTCATCAGGGCCCTCGGGATAGATCTGCACAAGGTCGAGAGGGTCAGCATCTGCGGGAATCCCATCCAGCTCTCCCTGTTCCAGGGGATCCCCGTCGACGATCTCGCCTTCGCCGGCGAGAACGCCAAGAGGGAGAAGGGCATCCAGGAGCAGAAAAGGGACGCTGGGGTGTACTCCGCCGTCGATGTGGGACTCGACGTCCCCGACGGGACCGAACTCTACGTACCTCCGGCGATCAGGCACGAGATCGGTGCCGATGCGCTCGCCATGATGTACAAATCGGGATTCCTGGACCAGAAGGAGAACTGCATGGTCACCGATTACGGGACCAATGCCGAGATGGCGCTCAAGGTGGGCGACGACATCTACACCGGTTCCGCCGCCGCAGGTCCCGCCATGGAGGGACAGTCCATCAAATGCGGTATGCTGGCATCTCCCGGCGCGATCAGCGATCTGGAATACGAATTCGCATGGAAATGCAAGGTCCTCGACGATTCCATCACCCCGCAGGACGGCGACACGTTCGACTTCAACCTTGGGATGCAGACCGCGGAAGGCCCTATGCACGGGAAGGCCAGGGGAATCACCGGTACGGGAGTGGTCGCCGCCGTCGCGGTGGCGCAGTACGACCACCTCTGGAAGAAAGGAAAACTCATGACGGACGACGGGAAGATGCACCTGCAGGACGGAGTCTACGTCGATTCCAAGGATATCTCCGAGGCTTCCAAGGCCATCGGCGCCATGAGGGCCGGACATTTCACCCTCCTGGAACATGCGGGCGTCAAATTCTCCGACATGCATGTGATGTACATGGCGGGCGCCTCCGGGACCTACGTGGACGCCATGAAGGCCAGGGATGTGGGTCTCATACCTCCGTCGTCCACCGAGATCTACCAGTGGGGAAACACCTCGCTGGCACTTGCCACGGACCTCCTCAGGAAGCCCGAACTCCTGGACGAGCTCCAGCACATCGCCGACGGCATCAGGGCGAACCACATCATGTTCGCATCCGACAAGGTGTTCGAGCAGATCTATATGCAGGAACTCGCCTACTGGGACGAGGGCATGACCCTGGAGATGTACAACAGGAACAACGCCATGGTCGGCATACAGGAGCTTCCCAAGCCCAAGGGACGTGCGAACGTCCACAGGATGGTCATCCGCGACATCCCCGACCTGGGAGAGAAGGGACTCACCATCATCCACGATATCGGCACGCAGCTGGTCGGGAAGATGGACGGGTGCACCGGATGCAAGAAGTGCCAGACCGAGTGTCCCGAGAAGGCGCTCACGGTCTCCGACGATAAGACCATCACCGTGCAGACCAAGAACTGCCTCGGTACGGCCTGCTACAGGTGCCAGATGTCCTGTCCTTCCAAAGTGTACCAGTACAACAAACTCAGGCTCGCCGAGGAGTGAGCCCGGAGGGAGGGGAGACCCTCCCTCTCAGAATTTCCTTCTGCCTTTTCCCGACGGTCCGTTCTTCCTTTTGGCGTTGGGGTCGTAGGATTTCAGCCATTTGACGAGTTCCTCGTCCTTGTCCGTCCATTCGGGCGTCTCCCCGGCGTCGATGTACTCATGGTACCATTTCTCTGCCTCTGCCATGGGTCCGGACATGTCCGGCCTGCCGACGGTTACGATGGCCGTATTCTCGGGGGAGGGGACCCAGAGGTCGGGGCGTTCGTAATCGCCGTCCTCCAGGAATCCGACGGCGAACACGATCTTATCCAATCCGGACAGTTCGGCGTACAGTCCCGCCTGCATCATATATGTCTGCGGGATGACGCTCACGTTCCCGTCCGCATCGAGCCATCTCTCCTTTCCGTGGGACGTCTTGATCTCCAGGATGGCCTGCCTCTTCCCGCCGTATGCGACGTATCCGTCGACGAGTCCGCCGAACATCTTGCTGTCGTGGAAGTGGTCGTAGCCGCATTTCTCCTTCTCGACGGGTTCCTCGATGATGATGTCCGTGCCCTCGGGAAGTCCCAGTCCTTTTGCGACATCGGCCGTGTTCCTGCGGACGTAGTTCCTGATGACGGGTTCGAGTGCGTTCCCCGCATCGATGTACTTGTTCGCCTTGTCCCCCGGATAGATCCCTGCGAGCTCCAGGGCGACCTTGAAGGGGGTCGACAGGTCGCTCATACCGAGTATGGGGCCGAGTTTCGTACCGGAGATCTTCTTCCTCCTGTAGAGGTCGAAGGCCACCACTTTGTTCTCGTCGTCTATCTCGACGATGTTCGCTCTTCCGTCGAATGCCATGGTGTCGTGAACGGCATACCCGTATTTTGCGTTGACGATGTTATTTCCGGAGGGTAAATGCAATGTGCCAGATGTCCGTTTTTTACGGTGCGGACCTCTTCTGTATCGACAGCATCATCCTGCGGATCAGGGA